>CANRNG010000005.1 GCA_947631935.1 uncultured Erysipelothrix sp. | reverse complement strand
ATAGGCCTTGAAACATTGGTTTAGTGGGAATTTGTACCCCTTATCGATACAAATTCCCACTAAGCGCTCGGGACCCCGTTAAGAAAACTTCTCAAGATTCAATATATGAAGACAATCATACATATAAAATTAATCATGCTTTTGATTTGAAAAATCCACATTTCGTTTTTTCGAAAAACAGCCATTTTAGTTATCAATATCATGAATCATTTCAAATTGAAAGAGATTCAATAAAGGGAAATCATAGTATAAAGATTTCTTCTCGAGAAATTTTCGAGCTAAATAACTTAATTGATTCCTATCTTTCTTACACTTATAACCCTTACAATAATCTTGTAGATGACAACAATGATTTTTATATCCCCCTGGTCGTGAAAATTGAGTATAATTCAATTAAGAATAAGAAATATTTTACAATATACGATTTAGCTATAAGGGTCGTTCACAAAACTATGATTAATGTAAATGAAAAAACGGAAATACAAAAATTCGGATTCCAAATATTGAAAAACGTGGTCTCCACAAATACATTTAAAATAAAATAACATATTTTTTGACATCATTTTGACATCACTAGACCCCATTTTCCCACCATTCCCAAGATTGACACTTAAAAAGTCCACTGTTTAGTGGACTTTCGTCATCTTCTTTAATAAATGGGTACTACTCCCACTCAATAGTACCACCCGGTTTGGGTGATAAATCATAAAGGACTCTATTAACATTATCAACCTCATCTAAGATACGGTTGGTAATGGTGTTCAATATGTCATAATCAATGGGTTCAATGGTTGCAGTCATACCATCGGTAGCATTGACTGCTCTAATGATAATGGGGTACGCATAGGTGCGTTCACCCTCTTTAACACCCACTGATTTGAAGTCGGGGATGATGGTAAAGTATTGCCATACTTTTTTATCAAGACCATGGTTGGCGAATTCTTCTCTTAAAATTGCATCTGCCTCACGGACTGCGTGAAGTCTTTCAGGTGTGATATTCCCAAGAACTCTGACACCCAAGCCAGGACCTGGAAAGGGTTGTCTAAAGACCATCGATTCTGGGAGTCCCAATGCCAAACCCACTTGTCTAACTTCATCTTTGAATAAGTTTGCCATGGGCTCGATTAATTTGAATTCCAAGTCTTCTGGTAGGCCACCCACATTATGGTGTGATTTAACACCCTTGGATGTTTTGGTGCCACTTTCAACCACATCAGAGTAAATGGTTCCTTGAGCCAAGTAGTCGATACCTTGAAGTTTATTGGATTCTTCATCAAAAACCACAATGAACTCATTCCCTATAATTTTACGTTTCTTTTCAGGATCAGATTCGTTTTTTAGTTTTGAGAGGAATCTTTCAGAAGCATCCACATAGATGAGGTTTTCTTCCAACAAAGGGCTAAAGACCTTTAGGACTTCTTCAGATTCATTTTTTCTCATCAATCCATGATTAACATGTACACAAACCAATTGTTTGCCAATGGCCTTAATTAAAAGGGATGCAACCACGGATGAGTCGACGCCTCCACTCAAGGCGAGTAGTACTTTTTTATCTTTAATTTCATTTCGAAGTTTATTAACTTGATCATCAATAAAATTTTGTGCATTCCAGGTGTTTTGAGCACCACATGTACCGAAAACAAAGTCTTTAAGCACGGATTCAGATGGTACAGATTCATACTGAACACTTGTTTGTGAATATGGGTGGTCAATTGAGATCATGGGGATATTGAGTGTGTATAACGTGGCGTCAATATCAACATCCTTTCCATCAACATTACGATTGGGACCCCCATTTAAAATGATTCCTTTAACACTGTCATCAAATTCAGTGGTATCATGGGGAAGAATTTCACTATAGACTCCAAAAACTCTAATAAGACGGGCTATGTCTGTGTTTACACGACTTCCTAAGTCAATAATTACAATTTTATCTTGTTTCATGGTGTCTCCTTAAACGTTATAATTCGGTGCAGATTTTACATTATCAACATCGTGTGGGTGACTTTCTTTCAAGCCAGCACCTGTTATTTTTACAAATTGAGCGCGCTCTTTCATAGCATCAATGGATTCACATCCACAATAACCCATACCTGATCGCAAGCCACCCAACATTTGGTAGATTACATCTTCAATACTTCCTTTAAAAGGAACTGTTGCTTCAATCCCTTCAGGAACCAACTTTTTAAGTTCATTCACACCGCCTTGGAAGTAGCGATCACTTGAACCCCGTTGCATTGCGGAGAGCGAACCCATTCCCACGTAGTTTTTAACACGCTTTCCATAGACTTCAATGATATCTCCTGGGGATTCTTCGGTTCCAGCCAACAGTCCCCCCAACATCACGCAATCGGCCCCTGCGGCGATGGCTTTAACGATATCACCTGAGAGTTTAATACCCCCATCCGCAATGACACCAACATTGTGTTCTTTGGCAACTTGATAAATATCATTGACTGCCGTTAACTGAGGCACACCCACACCAGATACAACACGTGTGGTACAGATTGAACCGGGACCCACACCCACTTTTAAGACATTGGCACCCGCTTCAATTAAATCTATGGCACCATGGGCGGTAACAATATTTCCCCCCACTATATCTAAATCAGGATACACATCACGAATAGAACGCACACTATCAATAACCCCTTTTGAATGACCATGGGCACTGTCAACGGTTATAATGTCAACACCCGCATCCACAAGTGCTTTAACACGATCCAACGTATCCAATGAGACCCCCACTGCAGCACCAACAAAAAGTTGTCCAGACTTATCAACATTGGCTTCAGGATCTGCTTCAGTGACTTTATAAGCCTTCACATTCCTAACCATTTGGGCTTGTTCATCTATGGTCATATTTTTATGAATAAATCCAAGTCCACCCAATCTGGCCATATGAAGGGCCATCTTGTCTTCAGTAACGGTGTCCATCGCTGCTGAAATAATGGGCGCATTCAAACTGATTGAATCTGTGAGTCTTGCTTTTAATGAAACATCTTTTGGAACAACCTCCGATTTGGCAGGCACCAATAATAAATCATCAAATGTATAAGCTTCTTGCAAAATCTTTCCGTGCATAGTATCTCCTCTTTCTTTTTCTATCTATTATAGCGTAAATAAATAAGATTATAAAGAAAAAGTAAAATGAAAGTGCTATGATATAGCTATGGAAAACAAAAACATAAAAATCGCAATATTTGATATTGATGATACACTGATTAAACGTGGAAAAGTAACACTTGAAAAAAGTGCAAAAGTTGCAATCGAAAAACTAAAAGAGAAGGGAATCCAGGTTTTAGTAGCGACTGGACGTGCTTATTATTTTATACATGATGATGTGCATACAGCCATCTCCCCCAATTATTATGTTTGTACCAATGGTGCTTGTGTTTATGATAAATCACAAAACTTAATCTACAAAACACCCATGGAAAAAAACGAAGTGGACGCGTTGATTGATTATGCAAGAAATAACAACTTGGGTATCGCGCTAAAAATGAAAGACAACATGCCCGTCTATCATAACTTAGAAATATTCCAAACTGTATATATGCAAGGATCAGATAAGTTACATATCCTGGAAGATAAAACCAAGGAACTTTTAGAAAAAGATGTGCCCATGGGTATCTTTATGATGGGAGATGAACCCCTCATTGAAGCCAGTCGTCCTTTAAGTCCCAATGGTTTTTACGCAAAGGCCTACACCGACGCTTATGATATCTATTCCAAACATGCCGGTAAAATAAAAGGCATCGAGTTTGTACTGAATAAACTCAATCTAACTTGGGATAACGTCATTGCGATTGGGGATGCAGCCAATGACTTAGAAATGATTGAAAAATCAGCCATTGGGGTTGCGATGGGAAATTCAATTGATATCCTAAAAGAAAAGGCCGATTACGTCAGCGCTGATATTGAATCAGACGGTGTATATCAAGCCCTTCAACATTTTAATTTAATTTAGATTTAGAATGAACCAAATTATAGTAGTGACCCTTAAGTTCCATTAAGGACGCATGGTTACCACGTTCAATGATATTGCGATCAGATATATAGAATATCTGGTCGCTATTTTTTATTGTCGACAAACGATGGGCAATGATAAATGATGTCCTGCCTTCAATCAAGATATCCAAGCCCGCTTGGACCAAACGTTCAGTTTGCGTATCAATAGAAGAAGTTGCCTCATCTAAAATTAAGATTTTCGGATCCTTAAGTAACGTTCTGGCCATGGCAATCAACTGTTTTTGACCCTCAGATAAATCAGAACCACTCTCCTGCAC
Organism: uncultured Erysipelothrix sp.; assembly: GCA_947631935.1. Classification (GTDB taxonomy): domain Bacteria; phylum Bacillota_I; class Bacilli_A; order Erysipelotrichales; family Erysipelotrichaceae; genus Erysipelothrix. The sequence goes on along the minus strand of CANRNG010000005.1, from coordinate 40,619 downwards.
AAAGGTATCATATCCCTTTTCAAACTTAGAGATAAAATCATGGGCCTGAACCAATTTAGACACCCGAATCACAGCTTCATCGGTTGCATCCTGTTTACCATAGCGAATGTTGTCCATGATCGTACCTGAGAAAATAAAACTCTCTTGCATCATAATACCCATTTGCTTACGCAACGAACGAACACTCACATCCCGAATATCATGGCCATCAATCAACAAAGCACCCGCATTCACATCATAGAAACGACTTAATAAGTTTACAATCGTAGTTTTACCTGCCCCTGTTGGACCCACCAAGGCCACAGATTGACCCGGTTCAATGGTAAAATTAACATCTTCTAAAATGGGTACATTGGGTTCATAACCAAAGGATACATTTTTAAATTCCACTTCACCTTTAATTTCCGGAAGTTCATAAGCATCGACTTTATCTTCAATAACCAAAGGTTCATCCATAGTTTCAAAAATACGTTCAAGATATGAAATGGCAGTCACGAAACTATTATAGATATTGGCGATATTCAAAATTGGATGCCAAAATCTTAATGCATAGGTTCCCATCGCCAAAATAACACCCAAGGAAACTTCCTCCAAACCAAGCCACAACAAGCCCACCCCATAGATACCCATGGATATGATGGTCATTAAGTTATCCACCACAAAAGGAAACAAAGCATTCATACGAACTGCCTTTATCCAAGTTGTTTTATATTCAGAAGAAAGGTTTGAAAAGATATTGGCATTCTTCACTTCACGATTAAAGAGCTGGGTAATTTCAATCCCATTCAAACTCTCTTGAAGATACGCATTCACATTGGAACTCTTATTAGAAAGTAATTGCCACGCCCTTCTTTGGTGGGTTCTAAGAAAGAAAACAACCAAAAAAGAAATTGGGATTCCTGATAAAATAACCAGCGATAACCTAACATCCACATAAAACATGAAAAATAAAATCATCAACACATTGACCAACTCTAGAATCAAGTTAACCAAACCATTGGATAAAACATCAGACACCGTATTCACGTAGTTAACCACACGAATTAATATTTTACCATGCGGCCTGTTGTCGTAGTAAGTAAAAGGTAAATATTGAATGTGCTCAAATAGATCACTGCGAATATCATAGACAATGGCCTGACCCACACGCGCCATGATAATGCCTCGGATTGTGATAAAAATGAGGTTGATAATAATCGTGGCCAAAAGCAATGCTGCCCAAAATATCAATGCACCCATATTTTTCTGTGGGACCACAACATCAATGATATGACTTGTAACAACAGGACCACTGAGTCCAATGAAGGCACCCAATATACTGACCCCAAAGGCAACCAACATCTTATTTTGGTATTTTTTCACATAGACCATGGCCCGTTTGAGATATTCTATATTAAAAGGTGTTTCAAGATTTTCATCCACATCATATCGATTCTTCGCCATTATACTTCACCTCCCAATTCCTGTAGTTTTGCCATGTCACTATAATAACCCTTTTCTTGTAGTAAGGCTTCATGTGAACCCGATTCAACGATATCACCCTGATCCAGTACAATGATTCTGTCAGCATACATCGCCGTTGTGATACGTTGTGTAATGATGATTTGCGTCATCTTATCTTTATTACGTTTGAGTGTTTCCGCAATTTCAATTTCAGTTTCATTATCCACTGCAGAAGTAGTATCATCCAAAATTAAAATGGGACGATCACTGGCAAAAGCACGACTTAAAGCAAGACGCTGTCTTTGACCTCCCGATAAACCCACACCTTCTTCACCAATGAGTGTTTGATAGCCATCTTCTGTCTTTAAAATAAAGTCATGGGCCATGGCATCTTTTGCGGATTGAACAATCTCATCTTCATTCAAGACCTTCATACCATAGCCAATATTTTCATAAATGGTGTCTGAAAAAAGCATCACCTTTTGGGTCGCAATCGCAATATTGGCACGTAAAGTATCCAAAGGATAATCTTTGATATTGATTCCGTCTATTTTTATCTGACCCGTATTGACATCATAAAGTCTGGCGATGAGATTAATTAACGTTGTTTTACCAGAACCCACAGACCCCAAAATAGCCAGTGTTTCTTTCGGTTTAATTTCTAGGTTCAAATTTTCAAATACAGTCTTATTTCCATATTTAAAGCTTACATTCTCAAATTCGATATGTCCTTCAAATCGGGTAGGATTGTCTATATAAGCTGTCTTAACAATTTTACTTTTCGCAAAGTATATTTCACGAATTTTTCCTATCGAAACATAGAAGCGTTGTAGATCATTGATTACAATTCCCACATGCCGCATTGGATTGGCGATGGCAGAAAGTAAAGCAGAAAAAGCAGCAAATTGACCAAATGAGAGTTCCCCTCTCATAATATATAAACCACCCATAAATAATAAAATAACAGAGAACCCTTGCGCAACCAATTCCAAGATGGGATTGTATTTGAGCCACGTAAAAGTGACCTCTTCATTGGCACGACGATAAGCATCAGATTTCTCGTTGAACTTATGGATTTCATATTCTTCCTGCGCAAACGACTTAACGACTTTATTGGCCGCAATATTTTCTTGAGCCACTGTATTCAACCCTGAAAAACTTTTTCTCAATTGAATATATCGTGGGCGTACTTCTTTAGATAAAAAGAAGGCCACAAAAAGAATTATAGGAGACAAGGAGACAATCCAAAGCGTTAATTTAGCATTTACATTGAATAGATACACAATGGCCACTAGAAAAACCACAAGAGACTCCACGACGGTTTTAATAATCCATGCAATGGAGTGTCGTATCATATCAATATCCCCTGTCAAACGCGTCATAAAGTCCCCAATGCGATGGTTATAGAAATACTGACGATCTTGTTTCTGAATGATTTCATAAGTTTCAGTACGAATTGTATAGACAACATTTTGACTCACTTTTTCAAACAACATCATAGTTAAATAAGCCAGAATGGTTCTAAATAAAGTAAAAGCAATCATAAAAATAATTAAGAAGATTAGACCCTGTCTATCTGTTCTCAAATTTTCAATAGAATTGGGGCCAGCAATATAGCGATCCACAATTAAAGAACTGACATGGGGTGCTACAATTGCCATCACACTCACAATAACAGATCCAAAAAGCGCAACAATATATTTATATTTATCTTTTCCAATCTTGCCCCATAACCATTTCATTTCTTCCATAATATCCTGTCCCATTTCTAATGTACGCATACCATTTTATCGCATATTATTAATTAATAAAAGACTTGTACGCACAATTTATCCATTTTGTGCAAAGCGCACAAATACAAAAAAAAGAAGCAGTAAAACAAAGATTGTTTTGCTCCTTTAATATATTATCAATATCTATAATCTAAAAGATCTTAAAGGTCTGTAATCGCCCAATCAGGTAACTCATTGCCACGTTTGACAAGAATACCTTTTTGGTAATCCGTTTGATTGATGAACTGTAGAATTCTATGTGTTTCCTTTTCATCACAACCCATTATTAACTTAACTTCTAAATCTCTTTTCAAAATATCGCCCACAACCATAATCGCATCAACCTTACTGGTCTTGCGGCTCCCTTTGAATACTTTAATAGCATCTGTATCATTCAGATAACCATAATCAACAGGATAAATCATATTAAGATATTTAGCGTGGTGACTCCCTTTAGGTTGAGAAATTATGATACTGGTTGATAAGACCAAAGAATCAATCTTTTGCCAAAAATAACCATTATTAAATAAGTTTTTATCCATAATGCTTCAACGCTCCCTTACATAGAATATTATACATGTTTTTCTCCGATTGTAAATAGCTAATTATTTTCATGAAAATCATTACATTCTTCAACAACATGATCCAACGCCTGTTCAAATATGGTCATAACATGGTCATCCATCAAAGAATAAAAAATATTCAATCCAACCTTCTCGAACTTTACCAAGTTCGCTTCCCTCAATTTATGAAGGTGTTGAGACACAGCCGATTGACTCATCCCCAAGATATCGGTTAAATCATTGACAGAACAAGGTTGCTTTGAAAGAATTGTCATTATTTTTAGACGCGAAGCATTCCCAAACATCTTAAAAATAGTCATCATCGCTTCATATATTTCATTTCTATAAAGGTTTTCTTTCATTATAATGCGTTCATTTTCATTCAATGTATTCATTTATAAACATCCTTCCATTTTATTACAAAAAATACGCTTTTAAGCTTTAATGAAAAGTAAAAACTTTCATCACCCGCTTCTCTACCAATTATAACACTCTTTATGGTATTATAAACTTAAACAATGAAAAAAGGAGTGTTTTAAATGCTAAATAAAATAGATTTCAAGCGACAGATTGCGATATCAGTCATCTTTGTTGCACTCACAATGACCCTGTTTTCGATTGCTGTCTTCGGCATCTTAGGAACACCTTACGAAGGACATATATTATTGAATTACTTCTTCATGGGAGTCGCCTTTGGATTATATGTATTCATACTCATCCAATTAAAACTCAATGCCGCCTTTTTACTATTCGTTTTAGGGTATGTTTTCTCTTTTGGAACACTCTACTACGTATACTCATTTGCAACCGAAGGATTTGGTGAACTGGCTGGTTTCCTTGGATGGATGATTATCATGGCACTGGTTGTTGCCTTGGGTATCACTTTAGAAATATTACTTCATATTCGACGAAAACAAAGAATTCAAATCAATGAAAATAAGCATGTGATTGAAGCAGAAGTGGTTGAAGCCATTGAAACATATGAAGACGAAGAAAAAAAGAACCTTGTTGATTAAGGTTCTTTTTCATTGCTTAAATTATTTCTTAATATTGAAGAATGTATTCATTCCTAAATATTTAGCAGCATCACCAAGCGCATCTTCAATACGTAGCAATTGGTTATACTTAGCCAAACGATCTGTACGGCTCATTGAACCAGTCTTAATTTGACCTGCATTAAATGCAACTGCAATATCAGCGATGGTTGTGTCTTCAGTTTCACCTGAACGGTGGGATACAACTGATGTATATCCAGCACGTTTTGCCATTTCCATAGCATCAAAAGTTTCAGTTAAAGTACCAATTTGGTTAACTTTAATTAAGATGGAGTTACCCACACCTTTTTCAATTCCTTCTTTAAGAATTGCAGGGTTTGTAACAAAGAGGTCATCCCCAACAATTTGGACACGGTCGCCCAAACGGTCAGTTAATGTTTTCCAACCATCCCAGTCTCTTTCACCCAAACCATCTTCAATAGATACGATTGGATATTTTGAAACCAAGTCTTCATAAAGATCAATCATTTGGTCAGTTGTAAGTTCTTGTCCACCACTCTTAGCTAAAACATAAGTTTTAGTTTCCACGTTGTAGAATTCACTTGCAGCAACGTCCATTGCCAACACAACATCTTTTCCTGGAACATATCCAGCTTTTTCGATGGCTTGAACAATCACTTGAAGTGGTTCTTCGTTACTTGATAAGTTTGGTGCAAATCCACCTTCATCACCAACTGCAGTAACATGACCCATTCCTTTTAATACACTACGTAAAGCATGGAATACTTCCGCACCCATACGCAATGCTTCCTTAATGTTAGGTGCACTTACTGGCATAATCATAAACTCTTGGAAATCAACTGATGAGTCAGCATGTGATCCACCATTGATAACATTCATCATTGGTACAGGTAATTCTTTAGCATTGAATCCACCTAAGTATTGGTAAAGTGGTAAGCCATAGAAATCAGCAGCAGCAATTGCAGCAGCCATTGACACACCTAAGATTGCGTTTGCACCCAATTTAGATTTATCATGTGTACCATCAAGATCGATCATAGTTTGGTCAATCAAGTTTTGTTCAGTGACATCATAACCAATTAAAGCTTCAGCAATAATATCGTTAACATTGGAAACAGCTTTTGAAACACCTTTACCTAAGTAACGTGATTTGTCACCATCTCTTAATTCAAGCGCTTCGCGCTCACCTGTTGAAGCACCTGAAGGTACCATTGCACGTCCAAATGCACCTGATTCAGTCGTTACTTCAACTTCAATTGTAGGGTTACCGCGTGAGTCAAGGACTTCACGAGCATAAACATCAATAATATATGGCATATTCTATATTCCTCCTGTTTTTAAATTGCATCAATGATGGCTTTGAATGAGGCAACTTCTAATGAAGCACCCCCAATTAAAGCACCATCAATGTCTTCTTGTGACATGTATTCTTCAATATTATCCGGCTTTACTGAGCCACCATATTGGATTCTAACTTTACTTGCAACATCATCACCAAATAAATTACGCACCTCATCACGAACAAGTGCACAGGTATCTTGCGCAATTTCAACGGTTGCACTCTTACCTGTACCAATCGCCCAAACGGGTTCATAAGCAATCACTAAGTTTGCAACATCATCTGCTTTTAATCCAGATAAGCAACCTGAAACTTGTTTACGAACAACACGTTCTGTTTTACCCGCTTCAAATTCAAACAAAGTTTCTCCAACACAGATAATTGGGGTCATTCCAGCTTCAATTGAAACTGCTGCTTTCTTTTGAATGTCTGCATCAGATTCATTGAAATACTGACGACGTTCAGAGTGTCCAAGCACAACCCATTCTGTACCCAATTCTTTTAGCATAGCCACAGAAATTTCACCGGTATAAGCACCATTGGCTTCAAAGTGAACATTTTGAGCTGCAATTTTTAGATTGTGTGCACTCTTGATTGCTGTATCAAGCGCTGTAAAAGGCACCGCAACCCCAAAATCAGCTTTATCTGTAATGTATCCATCAACGCCTTCAACAAATGCTTTTGCGTCCGCATTGGTTTTATTCATTTTCCAGTTTCCAAATATAATTGGTTTTCTCATTCTTAAGCTTTCTCCTCAATAATTGAAATACCAGGAAGATCTTTACCTTCCATAAATTCTAAACTCGCACCGCCTCCAGTAGAGATATGTGTGATTTTATCTTTAAATCCAAGTTGAATGGCTGCAGCTGCAGAATCACCACCACCAATTACAGTCAATGCATCTGGTAACTCAGTGATCGCTTTACAAATTTCAAGCGTTCCTTTAGCGAAAGCTTCAAATTCAAAAACACCCATCGGACCATTCCAAACCACAGTTTGAGCACCTTCTAAAGCATCTTTAAATAATGCTACAGATTCAGGTCCAATATCAAGTCCCATCATATCTGATGGAATTTCAGAAGCCTTTACAACTTCATGGGCTGCATCAGGCGCAAATTCTTTTGCGACCACTGTATCAATTGGCAAGACAAGTTTATCACCTGCTTTTTCAATGACACGTTTTGCAACCTCAACGCGGTCTTCTTCCAATAAAGAAGTACCCACTTCATAACCCATTGCTTTATAGAATGTATAGGCCATACCCCCACCCACAATCACTTTATCAGCAATGTTTAATAAGTTATCAATGACATTAATTTTGTCACTGACTTTTGCGCCACCCAAAATCGCCACGAAGGGACGCTTTGGTGAATAAATTGCATCACCAATAAATTTAACTTCTTTCTCTACTAAGAAGCCAAGCGCAGATGGTAAATGTTCTGCGATACCAACGGTAGAAGCATGCGCTCTATGGACAGATCCAAAAGCATCGGATACAAACAAGTCACCCAAGCTAGCCCAGTACTTACCCAATCCCGGATCATTTTTACTTTCGCCACTTTCGTAACGCGTATTTTGAACCAAGATAATTTCGCCATTTTCCATATTTGCCACAGCATCTTCAAGAACTTTTCCACGGGTTACATCCACAAATGTAACTTTTGTATTAGGAAGCAGTTCAGCCAAACGTTTCGCAACAGGCGCCATGTTATTTTTGGCTTTGTCCTTTGCAGTTTGTGCTTCATCCTTGTGATTTACTTTTCCAAGGTGTGACATAAGAATTATTTTTGCATTGTTTTCCAACAAATAATTGATGGTTGGCAACGCACCAAGAATACGGTTATCGTCTGTGATTACGCCATCTTTAAGTGGCACGTTAAAATCAACACGTACGATTGCTTTCTTGCCAGCAACATCTAAATCTCTTACTGTCTTTTTTGCCATAATTTCCTCCTTATATAACACGTTTATTATATCAAATATATGGGGGGCTTACAATGAACACAAGCAAGATTTAACAAAAGAAAAGCTGGATTTCACTTAACTTGATATCCAGCTTTAATAATTGCATTTTTAGAGGCACGAATTGCATCATTGTCACCTGTCACAATGACAGTTCCTTGTTCCAACTTCACTTCGTAATCAACATTTTCTTGATCCAAAGCATCAGAAACTTTCTTGACACAATGTTGGCAATTCATGCCATCCACAAATAATATATGTTTTTTCATACTGCGCCTCCATCTACATTCTAAACTTAAATCTTCTCAAACGCAATGCGTTTACCACAACAGAAACTGAACTAAATGCCATAGCAGCCCCTGCAATCATAGGATTAAGAAGTGGACCGTTAAATAAAAGATATAACAACCCAGCCGCAAATGGAATGCCCACTACGTTATAGGCAAATGCCCAGAATAGGTTTTGTTTAATATTTCGAATGGTTGCTTTACTTAAACGAATGGCTTCTAAAAGCACTCGTAAATTATCCTTCATCAAAACCACTTTAGCACTATCAACCGCAACATCGGTTCCAGTACCAATCGCGACACCGACATCAGATTGCACCAATGCCACTGCATCGTTGATACCATCCCCCACCATGACAACCACTTTTCCTTGAGACTGAATCTCTTTAACATGGTTTGCTTTTTCATCCGGTAAAACCTCAGAAACAACAACGTCAATATCCAAACTATCCGCAATCGCCTTTGCAGTTTGATGATGATCCCCTGTCAACATCACAACTTCAATCCCCAGATTATGTAAACCTTTGATTACAGACTTCGCTTCATCTTTAACAGTATCCGCAACTGCAATCAAGCCTACAATTTTTTGATCATAAGCAGCAATCATGGCTGTTTTACCTTGTTTTGACAACATATCAATATCTGCTAAAACAGATGCATCCAATGTTATATTGGCTTCATGCATAAAGGCTTCATTACCCACCAACAATTGTTTTTTATCAACTTGTCCTTGAATACCACGACCCAAGATGGCTTTAAAATCTTCAACTTGAACCAACGCAATATCCTTTTCTTCAGCATCCCTAACAATCGCTCTTGCAAGTGGATGTTCAGAGTAATCTTCCAAAGAAGCCACAAGTTTCAAGACATCAACGTCACTATATGAAATTAAATCCGTCACCTTAGGCTCACCATGTGTTAAAGTACCTGTTTTATCAAAGACCACTGTATCCACATGGGCCAATGTTTCAAGTGCTTCAGCTGATTTCATAAAGACACCATGACTTGCTCCCACACCTGTTCCAACCATAATGGCAGTCGGTGTCGCAAGACCCAAGGCACAGGGACAGGCAATAACCAAGATGGTCACAAATATAGTCAAACTAAATTCTAAATCACGGGTGCCCAAATACCAAGCCAAACCCGCCACAATCGCAATCACAATCACCACTGGCACAAAGACTGCTGAAACCTTATCTGCAATCTTCGCAATCGGCGCTTTTTCAGATTGTGCATCTTCCACCATCTTAACGATTTGCGCCAATTTGGTGTTTTGGTTGTCTACCGAAGCTTTAACCAAGATACGTCCATTAATATTTAAAGTACCCATAATGACAGAATCCGATACTGTTTTATCAACCGGCAAACTCTCACCTGTCAACATGGATTCATCCAATGCCGATTGTCCTTCAAGGATGATACCATCCATAGGAATTTGTTCACCTGGACGCACCACAAGCAAATCCCCCACCACAATTTCATCCACATCAACTTCAACCTCTTTTCCATCTTTAAGTAAGAAAGCTGTTTTGGGTTTCAGATTTAATAATGAAGAAATGGCTGAAGTCGTCTTTCTTTTAGAAATCTCTTCCATATATTTACCCAAACCAACGAGCGCTAAAATAACGGTTGCCGATTCAAAATAGAGATGATGCGCAAAGCTTGCATCCCCATTGAATATACGAACCATGCCATAAATACTATAGAGAATGGCGCTCAAAGTACCGATCGCAACCAAGGAATCCATATTGGGATGTCCCTTGAATAGAGTTCTAAACCCTCTTTTATAAATGTCTCGATAAATCCAAACCACCGGAATGGTAATCAACGCTTGGAAGATTGCATAATTCATCGCATTATGATGGGCATCAATAAATGCAGGTACATAAAGTCCTGGAAAAATCATCGGACCCATGGCCACATATAAAATTATTCCAGCCAGTACCAATGAAGCAATTAAGTTAAAACGTTCTTTCTTCGCTTCTTTAATCTTAGTTTCATCATCTTTTTCTACCACATCGAAACTTCGAATCGCTTTATAACCCACATCTGAAACCTTATCGATAATATCTTGCGACTTCAAAGCTCTTGGATCATAGGTAAGACGTGCTGATTCCTTCAACAAATTAACACTGACACTTTCAACTCCAGGCAAACTGCCAATCCCTTTCTCAACACTGGCAACACAGGAAGCACAAGTCATGCCTTCAATGGCCAAATCCAAGGTTTTTAATGAAACAGGTAAGGATGCTTCATACCCAGTGTTGTTGACCGCATCTATAATCGTATCAGAAGATACGGATTCATCTAAATTAACACTGGCCTTATGGGTCATTAAATTGACACTCACACTATCGACCCCTGGTACTGCTTGAATTGCTTTCTCAACACTGGCCACACATGAGGCACAAGTCATACCATCAATTATAAATTCCTTCTTGTTCATAAAAAAAATCCTTTCTAATCAATCATTTTATTAAATAACGTTAAAACCTCTTCAATTTTAGTTTCTCCGGCACCTTCTTTAAAGGCATCCGTCACACAATGCTCCATATGTTGTTTAAGCATGGCAGCATTCGCTTTTTTTAGTAATGAAATGGTAGCAAGAATTTGGTGTGAAACATCCACACAATAACGATCCTCTTCCAACATTTTAATGGATGCTTGTAATTGTCCATTTGCCATTTTTAAATACTTCATTCCTTCTGCTTTCATTGCTTCCTCCCATCCCCCTCCTAGGGGGTACGGTTAAATTATAGCACAGAACCATCAAAAGTCAAAATAGATGCCTCATTATTATTTGTACAAAAAAACCGAGATATAAATCTCGGTTGATAATTACAAATCAATGGCTGCTTCCAGAGCAATTTCCATCATTTTTGTGAAAGAATTTTGACGTTCTTCTGCAGATGTAACTTCTTCAGTCACAAATGAATCAGAAATCGTGAGCACACAAGCTGCTTTCTTTCCCAATTTCTTTGCGTTGGCAAATAAAGCAAAGGACTCCATTTCAACACATAAAACATCATGTTGGTCACGAATGTCTTCCCATGTCACACCTGAGTCACGATAAAATACATCACTACTATGAATGCGACCTGCAATCATTGGAATGTTTAATGCTTCTGCTTTATCTTTTAAAAGTTTGTTGAGTGATGCAGAAGGCTCCATAATATTGCCTTCATAGTTAAAGGCCACTTTTGCGAATGTTGATTCAGAGTAGCAGCTATCTGCCAATACTACATCATAAACATGGGCTTTATCACTATAGGATCCAGCTGAACCAATACGAATGATGGCTTCTACGCCATATTGGTCAAAGAGTTCATATGAGTAGATACCAATACTTGGCATCCCCATGCCTGAACCCATAACACTTACTTTTTGTCCCTTATATGTTCCAGTGTATCCAAACATATTTCTAACTTCATTAAACTGAACTACATCCTCCAAGAATGTTTCAGCAATAAATTTTGCACGCAATGGATCTCCAGGCATGAGAACAACCTTTGCGATTTGGTTTTCGTTTGCATTAATATGCGGTGTTGCCATTTTATATTTCCTCCTTAAAATGTCAATTTAATTATATCAATACTGAGCGCTATATTCAAACTAATAAAAAGTCGAGCCTTAGCCCGACTGTTTATTCCGTACCCATGAGGAGTCATGGATTATTTATTGGTTACGGCGTTTTGAGTCTGCATAATATGCATTCAAGAGGATTTCTTTCATGTCATTCACCATTGGAACCCGGGGGTTACATGGAGAACATTGATCCTCATATGCAAGATATGCAATGTCTTCGTGGGATTCAACAAATTGTTTTTCGTCAATACCCTGTGCTTCAAAGCTCATTTTAATACCACAAGCCTCTGCCAAATCATGACAAGCTTTTGCGTAGCTTTCCACACCTTCTTCAACTGTACTTGCAGGCAATCCTAAGATTCTTGCCAGTTCAGCATAGCGTTCATGTGCAACATATTTACTATATTTTGGCCACAAGCTTGGTTTTGGAGGTATTTGACCATTATAACGAATCACATGAGGCATCAATATAGCATTGATACGTCCATGAGGAACCGTCCCAAACAGTGCACCCACTTTATGAGCCATCGAGTGGTTCATACCCAAGAAAGCATTCCCAAATGCCATCCCTGCTAAAGTTGAGGCATTGTGCATTTTTTCTCTTGCTTCCAAGTCTTTAGCACCCAGCTTCACACTTCGCTCCAAATTCTCAAAGACCATTTTAATGGCTTTAATGCATAACCCATCTGTGTAATCATTGGCCAATGTCGAAACATAGGCTTCAGTTGCATGGGTTAAAACATCCATCCCCGTATCTGCAGTGACGACTGCAGGAAGTTTATCAACAAAGATTGGGTCAACAATAGCGACTGTTGGCACCAAGGAATAATCCGCCAATGGATATTTTTTATTGGCTTTGGTATCGGTAATAACCGCAAAAGGTGTTACCTCTGAACCCGTACCGGATGTGGTTGGAATACACACCAATTTAGATTTTTGACCCAAATCAGGATATCTAAAGGCACGTTTACGAATATCAATAAATTTTTGTTTCAAATCATTGAAGTCAACTTCTGGGTGTTCATAGAATACCCACATCCCTTTGGCAGCATCCATTGGGCTTCCCCCACCCAAAGCAATAATGGTATCTGGTTTAAAGGACTGCATCAATTCAAATCCCTTTTTAACTGTTTCTAGTGAAGGATCAGGTTCTACATCACAGAATAATTGAATTTGAACTTCATTACGACGTAAATTAAGTTGTTCAACAATTTTATTGTAGTAGCCAAGATCAACCATGGCTCTATCTGTAACCACAAAGACCCTTTCAACATCTCGCATACTCTTTAGATAACGGATTGCATTTCTTTCAAAATAAATTTTTGAGGGCACTTTGAACCATTGCATATTATTATTTCTTCTTCCCACTTTTTTAATATTTAACAAATGCACTGCACTTACGTTATCACCCACTGAGTTATGACCATAAGATCCACAACCCAAAGTAAGTGAAGGAATAAACTCATTATAAACATTACCAATACCACCAAAGGTTGAAGGTGAGTTCCAAATAATTCTAATGGCAGGAACCACTTTACCAAATTCAACGGCCAAGTCATAATCTTTGGTATGAATTGCAGCGGAGTGTCCAAGTCCATCATATTCAACCAATGCTTTTGCCATCGCAAGCCCTTCTTTAGAATCTTTAACTTTCATAAAGCTCAATACAGGTGATAGTTTTTCTTTACTCATTAATTCTTTATCGCCCACTGCCTTTATTTCAACAGCCAAGACTTTGGTTCCTTCAGGAACCTTAATACCTGCTTCATTTGCGATCCATGTTGCATCTTTACCAACTACATTTGGATTTAAGACACCTGTTCCAAACATGTATTGTTCAAGTTTTTCTTTATCTGTTTTACTTAAGAATGCCATATGATAGTTCTTAAACTTTTCAATAACCGTGTCATAAACATCTTTATCCACAAACGCAACAGATTCACACGCACAAATCATACCATTATCAAAGGCTTTACTCATCGCAATATCATTGACCGCTTGGTCTAAGTCTGCGCTGGATTCAATATAGGTTGGTACATTACCTGCCCCCACACCCAATGCAGGTTTACCACATGAATAGGCTGAACGTACCATGGCGTTTCCACCTGTTGCCAAAATGGTTGCAACACCCTCATGTTTCATGAGTTGGTCAGTTTTTTCTTTAGATCCTCTTTCGATCCATTGGATACAATCCTTAGGAGCTCCTGCTGCAACAGCTGCTTCCAAGACCACTTTTGCGGCTTCAATTGAACATTGTTGTGCCGATGGATGGAATGAGAAAATAATTGGATTTCTCGTTTTCAAACAAATCAATGATTTAAAGATTGTGGTTGACGTTGGGTTTGTAACTGGGGTAATACCACAGACAACACCGACTGGATCAGCAATTTGTGTAATTCCCAAACTATCATCTTCATCAATCACACCCACCGTTTTAAGATGTCTCATATGATTGATCACGTGCTCACAAGCAAATAAGTTTTTAGTTGCCTTATCTTCAAAGACCCCTCTACCTGTTTCCTTAACTGCACTCAATGCCAATGCACCGTGCTTATCAAGTGCTGCAACACTTGCTTTTGCAACGATATAATCGATGGCTTCTTGATCCAATTCCATAAACCCATCCAAAGCAACATGAGCTTTTGCTACAAGCTCATTTACTTCGTTATCAACTTTAACATTTTCCTTCTTAGCTGTCATAAGCGCCTCCTTGTTATTTAATTCACATATATATCTTAACCAAGTAACTTAAACCCATCAACAAAAAAACAGACAAAAGTTGCCTGTTTTAAGTTTTATTTCATACTTGTGAAAATGTAAACGCTTTGCTTGTGAAATTTTTAATAAATTGTTTGGGTTACCCAATTTCTATCGAAAATTTAAGTATCTTTTCATCCAAAGCCTTTATATGTTGAATCCCTTTCTTATCTTTGATATCACCCTTAAATCCCACCATATCGGGTAATCCATGCCAAGGTTCAACACAAATAAAAGGAGCAATCTCACCTTCTTTTCGCATACTCCATAAACCAACATAATCAAATTCACCACATTCAACATGTACTTTTTGGGTGTCAGATATTAAAGTAATGGACGCAATTTTATCATGAATTAAAGCATCATTCTCAAAAGTTTCATCCGTTATTTCTATCACATCTATCATTTCTTTTTGAATTTCTTTGACCAAAGGACCTTCTAAGTGGTATCGATTTGGGGTTTCTTTAGTTTTATAAATCGCTTTATCCCCTTTCTTAAAATTAAAAGCAGGATGGGCACCCAAACTATAATACATATCTTTATTCTCCAAATTCTTGAGTTGATAAGCAATCACTACTTTTTTATTTACTAATGTATAAATAATATCCAACTCAAATCGGTAAGGATATACTGCATAGTTTTCATCTGTACTTTCGTAATGAAAAACAAGACGATCGCCTACTTTAGAAGCAACCATTTCAGTATCCCGCATAAATCCATGTTTCGTAGTTGGGTAGGTTATGCCTTCAATTTTTACAACACTGTCTTGGGTCACGCCAATATTTGGAAACAAGACCGGAGATACACTTCCCCACCATTTTGGATCTTGTTGCCACATATATTCAATCCCTGTTTCAAGGTCAATCAAACTAAAAAGCTCCGCACCCTTCGTATCTACTTGTATTTCTATTTTATCATTTGTCAGTTTCATACACGAACCTCCCTATCACATTTATGATACAATATATTTAGCAAGGAGGCTATCATGAATATTATAATTGAAACAATGTGTGACTCTTTAAGGGATTGTATCATCAGTGAAAAATTGGGGGCCCATCGCATTGAATTAAACTCAGGCACAAAGTTGGGTGGATTGACCCCATCAGTGGGATTGTTGAAGTTGGCAAAATCAAAAATTAAGATACCCATTGTGACGATGGTACGGTGTCGGTTGGGCGGTTTTGTGTACACAGAGACGGAATACCAAACCATGTTGGAAGATGCGCGTATCATGCTTGAAAAAGGGGCTGATGGCATTGTGTTTGGATTCTTAAATGAAGATGGAACGATTCATATCGAAAGAACAAAAAGTTTTGTGACACTGGCCCACGCCTACCAAAAAGAAGCCATTTTCCATCGCGCCTTTGATCGTACCCACGATCCAAAAAAAGCCATAGAAACACTCATTGAATTAAAGGTAGATCGCGTTTTAACTTCGGGTTTGAAAGAAACTGTCACAGAAGGTTTGGATACTTTAATCTCTTTGATTCATCATTATCAAGATAAGATTGAAATCTTACCCGGTGCAGGCATTGACCATGAAAACATAAGACATATCATTCAAACATTAAAAGTTGACCAAGTGCATGGATCTTTTAAAGAAGCCACTTACCCTTTGGGTTCTACTTTTAGTAAAGACGATGCACCTGAATTGTATTATCAAATTGGAGAAGATAACTTAAAAAAAGCCCTTCAAGAAATTGAAGGACTCTAGATTATTAAATTGCACAACCATCCGGACCACAGAGATCATCATCATTACCCACCATTTGGAGCGGCGCTTTTAGGTTCAGCTCCTTTTTTAATTTTTCTAACAACTCAACAAATAAAGACTCATGTTGTGCACCTGACACTGCATATTGATTGTTGAAAACATAGAAAGGGACGCCCCTAACACCAATTTGTGCGGCCTCATTCACATCTTGTTTAAAGCCATCTAAATAGCGATGCGCATCAGACACAATTTGGTCCACAACTTCAGGATTCAAATCCAATGAAACAATCACGGATTTTAAAAAGTCGACATCCGATAAAAATTGGTTATCGGTAAAGTGAGAACGGAACATTGTTTCTTGAAACTCAAAACCCTTACCCATCTCATTGGCATATTGAAATACACGATGTGGTAAAAGTGTATTTTGGTGCATTAAGTTATCAAAATTATATTCAAGACCCAAGCCACTGGCACGCTCAGTTGTGTTTTTCACCAAATCTTTCGCCTGGGCATAGGACATCCCCAACCCTTCTTGCGCAAAATCATAGAACAAGGTTCCAGGTACACTGGGAGCATCCGGGGTTAATTGATATGAATGGTATCTGACATCCACCATCTCACTCATTTTTGCGGTTCGAATCGCATTTTCTAATTCACGCTTACCGATATAGCAAAATTGGCAAACGAAATCAGACCAAATATCTATTTGTAATTTCATCTTTATATTCCTCATTTCTAGCTTCTAAACTTTATTATTTCGAAACCGAAATGTAAAGACAAATGCCTATGGCAATAAAGAAGGTTGGCGCTTGGGGACTACCTGTGTTTCAAACTCATCTTTGATGGTTTTGAGTAATGCCCCGTCCAAAATAACATCCAAACCCGTTTTAGCAAGGATTGCACCCACATAGGACAAAGACGCATGGGCCATCTTTGATTTACCATTGGAGACCCATTGCCAAGAATGCATGGGTGTACCATGGGGTTCACATGCCACAAAAGCTTGCGCAACGGGCACTTGCCAACTCACATCACCCACATCAGTAGAGGCATAGGTCAGTTCATTAAAGGTAAAGGGCAAGACTTCTAAAGAAACTTGCTTATTTTGAGGTGAAAGTGCTTGTGCAAATTCAAGTGCTTCTTTTGAGTAATTAAAATCAAAAGCAACCATATTATCATATAAAGCTTTCGAGAGCGCATAATTGGGGGCAACATCTTTACAGGCCGCTACGATTTCATGACGCACTGTAGTTTCACTCATTAAGGCCGCCCCTTTTGAAATACTCACAACCCTTTCATAGAGTGCTTTAACTTTTTCTGCATTGCTTTCACGGATAACATAATGTAATTTTGCGAAATCTTGAACAACATTGGCAGCTTCCCCTCCAGCATTTAAGAAGGCATAATGAATGCGTGCATCAGATGACATGTGTTCTCTTAAGAAATTAACACCAATATTCATCATCTCTGCCCCATCCAAAGCACTTCTACCCATTTCGGGCATGGCTGCAGCATGCGAAGTGAGACCTTCAAACTCAAAATCAACTTCCATAACAGCCAAGGTGCGATCACTCCATGTCTGATTGACATAATGGGGATGCCAAGACAAACAAACATCCATCCCATCAAAAACACCGGCCTTTGCCATATGGGCTTTACCAGATCCGCTTTCTTCAGCAGGACATCCATAATAATAGACAGAGCCAGCCAAGTTATTTTCCTTTAGATAGCGCATCAATCCGATGGCACCCGCAAGGGAACCCACTCCCAAAAGGTTATGGCCACATCCATGACCACTTTCACCCTTCACAACGGGTTCTTTAGTCAAAGCGTCAGCCTTTTGACTCATCCCAAAGAGTGCATCAAACTCTCCCAAGAAACCAATTTTAACGCCACCATTTTCATACTTACCTAAAATCGCATGTACCACATTTCCAACGCCAACTTCTACTTCAAAACCATAAGACGCCAAAACACCGGCCAAATGGGCACTGGATTTAGGGGTATCAAAGCCAACTTCAGCATACTCCCAAATTGTATCTGAAGCTTTGATTAAGGTACTTTCTTCTTCTTTAATTAATTGATATAACTTTTCTATCATCCTAAACCTCCGAAATTAAGATTCATATTCTGAAAAATCCGGATACTCAATTTCAATATTATCGGTATTGTTGAGGGTGATTTTCATCGTCATAACACCTGTTTCACCTGTGGTTTTGTCCAGCACATCAAATTCAATGGAGATTTCTCTAAGGGCTGCATCATTTTTATGAATTGTATAAATCATGGTGGCTGAAACCATTTGTACATCATCATCGATATCACTCAATGCACCTTCACCAACCGCATCATCACCATAAATTTCAAAGAAAGCGGCCATATCCTCTATCACCAAGGTGTAAATTACGTTTTCGCCTGATTCAATTACTTTAAACTTTTCCAGTATCTCAGGTTCTACATCATAGTTTTCAACCAAATCTAGGTTCATGGATTCTGTATCTTCAAGGGCGAAGGCTTCCTTCATTTTCATCCCAAAGACATCCGTATATGTATAGCCATCTTTGATATAGACTTCAGTTGAAAAAGCCCCCATTGAGGTCACAATATGAGCCTCTATAGCATTTAAATCATTTTCATTAAAGTTCTTAAGCTTGGTTGCCACTTCCATTGAATCCATGCCCAAGTCTTTGGCGTCTTCAAATGCGGATATGTCAGGAAAAACAAAGGCCATCACCATATCAACGTTTTTTTGGCCTACTTGATTTTCAAGGGCCTTCTTAAACAGTTCAGCGGATGAGTGTGTTGTGTCCCCTGGGGTTCCTGTGTCATTGGGCTTTGAGCCACATCCCACCAAGAATAACACCATTAATAACGTAATACTTAATATTTTCTTTTTCATAAAGTAACCTCCTTTATTTTATTGTATCATAAATCCTATTTAATATCGGTTTGGGCACCAGACCCATATGACCCGATATGATATGCGTTGTATTCAATTCAAGATATTGTTGGATTGTTTTTTTATATAGCGGCAAGCTACAGTCTAATTCAGGCATAAAATCTTTAAAATTATCCCCTGCATTATCTCCAATATTGAGGACTTTTTCTACCGCGTCATAAACTGAGATACCACAATTTGTATGTCCGGGTGTATAAAATAAATGAATGCCATCTTCTTCAAAGGTATAACTTTCTTTAAAAGTAAGGGTTGGCAGTGTATACGCAAAGGGTCCTTCAACATATTTACTTGCGGCTTGAGTGCTTTCTTCCCAATGATCTATGATATTATTGACACATTTCTCATGCGCAATAATGTCTTGATATGCTAATACATCATTGCCCAACATATGATCGTAATGATAATGGGTATTGATAATATATAGCGGTTTTCGGGCATCAAGATAGGGTTTGATGGGGTCAATGCTAGATGACCCCATGCCAGTATCTATCAAATACTGAGCATGTTTTGCTTGAATAAGATGCAAATAAAGGTGCCAATCTTTATAATCCTCTTTAAATAATAGATGTCTTTCACTGAGTTTGATAATTTCCATAACATCCTCCTTCTTCATTATAAACGAATGTTTAATTATTTATCAATTTTTGTTTAAGAAACTGGATTATACGCACAATATTTGAGAAGATGGATTTAAGAGGGTTCTACCATGAAAAAATACACAACACGGATTGATTCAAATAAATTGATATTGTCCTTAATTCTCGTAATCTTTCACTTAAGGCCTTTTCAACATGTTTATCCCAATTTAGATTATTTTATTAACAGTGGTATAAGCAGAATTTGTGTTCCCTTCTTTTTCTTTGTATCTGGTTATTTTGTATCATACAAACAAAAGGAGAATCCTTTATATATAAAAACATACAACCTAAGAAACATCAAAACCTACCTTATATGGAGTGTGATTTACCTTCCCTTTTTAGTTCTTTTTATCTTTCAAAATTTTGAGTATGTGAAAACCTTCATTGATAAGCTTCCCATCACCCATACCACACTCATCCTATTTTCTCCTATAATTTTCATTCTCACTATATTGGTACTTCTTTTTTATTCAGGCGTTTATTATCATCTTTGGTTTTTCCCAGCGCTTTTAATATCCATCAATATTATTGTGAAGTGGACCCAAAAACATACGATACAATCCTTATTGATCATTTCATTCGTGTTATTAATTTTGGGTGCATCAGAAACCTATTGGGGGTTTCTTCCCTTTGTGATTCAAAACATTTTACAACATTACTATCGTTTGTTTATTACCACCCGAAACTTTATATTCTTCGGTCTTTTCTATGTTACCTTCGGGTATTATGCTCAAAGAAAGATAAAACTGAAGAAAAATTACTGTTTCTTAGTTATTTCAATCCTATTGTTTGTTTCGGAATTATTATTAATTAAAAATTCCAATCGTATGAACAGTAATATCTTGATCTCAGTACTCCCTTTAACCTATGTGCTTTTCACTTTTTCAATTCTAACCACGTATGTACCCAAAACAAATATTGCACAAACTTATCCCAAATATATTTTCTTAGTCCACCCAATCGCCATCTATTTGGTGTCAATGTTACAATTATCTATGTGGCCACGTATTGGCTTTGTCTATGGACTTTGTGTCTTATTGGCAAAGTTTATGATCGTAATGGAGTCCAAACGAATATGAAAAAAGCACACCGATGTGTGCTTGATAATCAACAAATGGTGGAGCTTACCGGGCTCGAACCGGTGACCTCTACGCTGCCAGCGTAGCGCTCTCCCAACTGAGCTAAAACCCCTTGCTTATCCATTATACTTAATTAAATCCTTAACTTCAAGATAGTTTTAGGTTTTCTGCTTCTTTTACATAATAACTGGTATTCCCATGTTCAATTACATAATCAATATGGACTTGTGCAGCTTCTTTTTGTTTCAAACCATATAATACAAGGGCTTTACGGTGATGCCAACTGACTTTATCCAAATTGGAAGTGGGCTCATATTGATCCAATAATGTATTGGCTTTTTCGTAATCATGATTCAACATACTGCTTTTAATCTCTAAACTTGATGTATCTTTAAAATGTTTTGAGATTGCATTGAAATAGGACTTAAATTCTCTTCTTTGTTTATCCGGTGGATAGAGACTGAATTCATATATTTTATATTCGACATTTCCTTTTAAAATATCCTCATGTTCACGAAGAATGAATGCCATCTTTTTTTGGTCATTTAGGTAAGAAAGACCCATGAGGTACGCAATCCATAAAGAAGGAGAGATGTTCTTTTTATCGAAGTTCATGGTTTTTTCTAAGTAATCCGTAAATGCTTGTGGATCCACTTCATCAAATAAAATGGGATTCAGTTTTTGTAGTGCTTTACGCAACCGATAATCATATAAATATACGTACGCTGCCATGCTGGCAACGATGATGAGTAATAAAGCAATCACATATACCCATTCGTTTTGGAAAAATTTTAAGTTTTTTTGGAGTTGGTTTAGGATTAAAACAAAACTGATGAAAGCTGAAAAAGCGACACTCAACGAAAAGAATCGTGCCATCCCCATCTTGTTTCTAAATTCTTTATAATGGTATTCCTTGTCTTTTATCATTTATAATAACTCCTTCATTGACTGCCACCAATTGCGTTTGAAGAATGCTTCTAAGTCCGCTTTCTCCTTTTCGATTTGATCCAATCCTTGGTTATAAATTTTATCTGCCGCTTGTAAATCAAAAATATTATCAACAATAACCGGCACATTGAAAACGTAATCCGCTTTACTGCTGTGACGGTATTCTGCTTCTCTAGATAGTAAATCATAGACCCTTGAAATAACTTCCAAACTCTTATTTAACGGGATGTCACTGTCAATGGGACCCCGCATGGTAATCGCCAGTGTTTTCTTAGCTCCATAATCTTTTAACATTGGAACAGGCGTATTCATGCGCACCCCGCCATCAATTAAAGCATAATCTTCAAATTCAACCGAACCAAAGACCATTGGAAAACTCATAGATGCGGTGATGGCTTGTGCCAATGAAATATCTGAGATTACTTCAGTTCTTCGATGGGTATTATAATAAAGGTGTGGATGAGACACAAACACAACCAAAGTGCCGGTATAAAGATCCACTGCAGTGAGGGCCAAAGGGATTTTTACTTCTGATAGATGGTGAAAACCCAGCCTATCGCAAATCTCTTGTACCAAAGTGCCCATTCTATGGCCATCAATAAATCCATGTTTTACCTTTTTATTAAACAACAATTCACGACCTGATATCCGTAATATTTTACGTTGTTCGATTTCTACCAAGGCCCCTTTGATTTCTTCAAAAATGGCTTCAGAAGAAAGCCCCATTGCCATCAGTGCCGCAATCATTGCGCCTGCAGATGTACCACTGAGCGCAACCGGCCTTATTTTATGGTCTTCCAAATAAGAAATTAAGGCAGGTTGGCACAGTGTTTTAATACCGCCGCCGGAAAATGCAATGCCTATATCTTTTCTCATTATTGAGCATACTCCATAATATATTTTTGAATATAACGTTCAAAATTATCCAGAAAACTGCTTTCGCCCCAAGTATTAATTTTAAAGAACACAGCTTGGGAGCCACCCGATGTGATAGCAGTAATATAGATATTGTCATCATCTGAGACCACAGTAACATTGAGTGAAACCCTGTTACCACCCCAGTATGAATAACGTTCATAGACACGAACACCCACCACAACGTCACCTATTCGATAATTGGAGACATCTTCCAAAGAGCTTGAGATACTGCCTTCGCGCACTGAATCATCAATATAATTTAGAAAATGTTGCACATTTCCTTTAAATTTTTTTTCAAATTTCGCCATACGAAACCTCCTGGTAGACCTTAACACGATTCTTTAATCGTTTGGCCTGGTATAAAGCATAGTCCGCTTCATAAAAAATTTTTTCATAGCTGGTTTGGTCAGTAATGAGACTGACGCCCACACTGGATGTGATTTCAATTGGAAACTCGACGGTTTTCAACAATTCCAAATAAGAATAGGCTTGATCACAACACTTATCGTTATTCATGATATCTCTATTATACACTAAAAATTCGTCCCCGCCCATACGTCCAATGATACTGGCATTGTTAAAGGTAGCGGATAGGGCTACGGAGACTTCTTGTAACAATACATCCCCTTGAAGGTGTCCATAGGTATCATTTATTTTTTTAAAGTTATCCATATCAATGATAATTAAAGCATCCACTTG
This sequence comes from uncultured Erysipelothrix sp., assembly GCA_947631935.1. GTDB lineage: Bacteria > Bacillota_I > Bacilli_A > Erysipelotrichales > Erysipelotrichaceae > Erysipelothrix. The sequence goes on along the minus strand of CANRNG010000005.1, from coordinate 16,940 downwards.
GTCTTGTGGTTTACTCTCGATTAAGGTTTCAACCATGGCTTTGGTATATTTTGCATTATATAAATTGGTCAAACCATCCACTCTGGCTTGATTCAACAAGCTATTATGACGATTTACTTCCTCGGTTACATCGATAATTTTTCCAATAATAAAATTTGATTCCCCAATCAAATTATAATGATAAACACGAATGATGACGACTTCACCATCCTTCTTTTCATATTTCAAACTGGATACACCATCTGAAATTTTTTGATTTAAAAAGTTTTTTAAACGCAACTTCGTTTCTTCATAATGGGGTGCTTTTTTAAATTCCAAACTCTCTTTTCCCTGGAAATTAATTATTTGAGTATCTAGGTTATATTGAAACAACATCTCATCAGATATATTCGATAAAATATGAAAACGTTGGTTTTCAGAATCCAAACTTTTCTTCGCTTTTTTAAGACGCAAAGCATAGTATAAAATTATGGCCACACAAGCAATGATGCCATAGATAAAGTACGATTTAAAGGCTTCAAACATTTCGTACAGCAGCATTCCTTCTTCTTTACTGGCCGATGCCTTAATGAATAATAACCTAAAGGTCTCATCATCCACCGAAGCAATTGCTTTATCGATGATGCTCATGAAGATTGGATCATCATTGACATATAAAAACCTAAAATCTTTCCCTTCCATAGAAGTGGGCACAAACTCAATATTCTTTAAATTAAAGTGTGTTATGTAATAATTAATCGTATAAATGCTGGTAACCCCATAATCAACAGTGCCATCATTAACCGCGCGCAATAAAGCTTGGCTATTTTTAAATTGCCGTTTATGCGTTAATGCTTGTAAATTTGCATCATTATAAGGCGTAGTATAACCATATGTATATGATTCGAGTTCCTTAAGACTCTCAATTTTAAGATTTTTATTCATAAATAAGAATTCTTGAGTCACCAAATAAGGCTCAGAATAGCGGTAGGAGTAGTTACCATAAGTTAATGAAGCACCCGCAATTAAATCGAATTGGGTTGCGTCAATGCGATCATTTGCATTTCTTCCAATTAATTCAAACTCAAAACCGGTCAGGTTTTCTATTTCTTGGATAAATTCATAGGTAATGCCGGCAAATTCTTCATCTACATTTCGATATTGAATGGGTGCATCCCCAATGGAGAAGTGTATTTTGGGATTGGGGTTTTGTTTGACATACTCTTTTTCTTCTTCTGTCAAAGAAAAATCAGCATTGGCAACCACAAAAACACTGTTCACGAACATAAGCAGTGTTAAGAGATAGATGATTTTTTTTAAACTTCCAAATTTTTTCACTTCATCCTCCGAATCTAAAAGTTATTATATAGTGATTTCACGCCCTTTACAATAACCTAGAAGCTTCGCATATCTTTAATTTCTATACTGGGTAAGGTAATATGGTTGGGCAGATCTAAAATATATTGCACCAAATCCACAATGGCCATGACATCAAGACCTGAATCTAGGACTGCCTTGGGCAGTGGATCATTTGCGCGTTCATAAAATCCTGTATTAATCAAACCTGGATGAATATCGGTAATTCTAATATTATATTTTGCCAAATCATCCTGAATTGCTTTGGTGAATGCTTTAGTTGCATGTTTACTTGCGTTATAAACTGGATAGTCTTTTTCAACCACAACACCACTTTGAGAATTAATATTGATAATCAATCCATCCTTGAGGTTGTTGAAAAGTCCCGTGATTAACGCAATACTACCATAAACATTGGATCCAATCACATCATGGAGTCTTTCTTGTGTGCTATTTTGAAAAGAAACATCCCCCGATATCCACAATCCAGCATTATTGATCAACACATCAATTTTACCCTCCAAAGCATCTACGATTGATTCTATGTGGTCTGGTTTTGAAATATCAGCCACAATCATCGTCGCATCCAGTTTTTCACTCAAGTCACTCAAGGCTTCTAAGTCTCGATCAATCAAAATGAGGTTTTCATCTTTTAGATGGTTCGCCAGTGCTTTGCCCAATCCGTGCGCTGCACCCGTTATTACAATTGTTTTCATATGGGTCCTTCTTTCTGTTTAGTATATTCTATCAAAAAATTGACAGTTATCCACAATCTTATTAAAATAAACAGGAGGTGTTATATGAAAATCGCAATCATTGGCTTTGGGATAGTGGGCGCAACAACCGCCCTTTACCTAAGCGACAATAAAAATATAGAAATTGACGTTTACGATGACAACCTATATGGCGGCACCAAAGCAGCCGTTGGGATTGTCTGTCCATGGTCAGTTCAAAGAAGAAATAAGGCTTGGTATCAATTGGTTGAAAGGGGCGCCAATTTTTATCAAAAATTAATTAAAGATTTAGATGACGATAGTTTCGTAGATCATTCAGGGGCCTTAATCATCAATGAAAAACGTCATGAATTTATTTGGGAATTGATTTCTAAAAGATATATAAACAATCCCATCATGAAACACATTGAAGAAGTCACATCTTTAAATCGGATACCTCAGGATTTAAAGTTTAATAAAGGCATCTATATTGAAGGTGCTTTTAAAGTAGATGGGGCACAGTATTTAAAAACAGTAAGGCATCATTTGAGTGACGTTAACTTTATCAATGAAACCACAACCCTATCTCATCTTTTAAATAAAGGATACGATAAGATTATTCTGGCGCCTGGGGGTAGGCTGCATGAAGTAATGGATTTACCGGGTTATGTCATAAAACACAAAGCCCAAAAAGGGATGTTGTTGAAGTATCCTTATCCTAAAAATAATCACACTATGGTATTACCCAAGGGTGAAATTGATCTTTTGTTTAATGAATATGAATTGATTGTTGGGGCTTCTCATGAGACTGATCCAATCCATATGGATTTTGATCTGGATATTGCAAACGATCTGAAAAACCAAGCATCGGTTTATCTCAATTTACCCAATGTAGACCCCACCTATCAAATTGGATTAAGAGCCCTTAATCCCTTAAACTTGCCCATTTATGGTAAGCTTGATGGGTATGACGATATCTATATTGTGAGTGGTTTGGGGTCCAGCGGCTTAAGCAGTGGCCCTATTATCGGCTATGATTTGGCACAAAACATCATAAATGAAGTGCCTCTAGATAATACATACAACCCCAAACAATTTATTTATAAGAAAACAAAGGAGTCCTCTTATGATCGCATTTATTGAACAGTTAATTTTAGAAGCAGGTGAGTTGATTCAGACACTCATTCAAGAAGAATTACATATTAAAAGTAAAGATACCCATGACTGGGTCACCAATATCGATTACCAAGTTGAAGCTTTTTTAGTGAATGGTATTGTGAAAGCATATCCAGACGCAAATTTTTTAACTGAGGAAGATACCATCCAAACTCAGGATTTAAATAATTTATTTATCATTGATCCCATCGATGGTACCACCAACTTAATTCATCAAAAACAACATTTCGCGATTTCTTTGGCATACTACAACAACAACGAGCCGTTATTTGGCTTTGTGTATGATGTGATGGCCCAGCGTTTATTTAAGGGAATCAAAGGAGAAGGTGCCTACCTCAACAATACTCCCTATCAAATGAATCCAAATCGAGATGCATTGCGCATTGAACAGGGGTTAATCTTTGGAGATTTATCCAAGGAAGGTTTGTTTAAAAAACCATTGCCTGAAATTAAAAACAAGATTGCAACCCATCGTTTCTTGGGCAGTGCTGCCATTGAAGTTTGTGAAGTTGCTTTTGAAATGGGTCTTGCATATGTGTTCCCTAAGATTACTTTGTGGGATGTAGCAGCTGCCTTTATTATTTTAAAGGAAGCGGGTGGATCTTGGTATTTTGGAGATACAATTGAAGGATATCCCTTAGATAAAAATCATTATTACGTCATTGCGGCCACCAATAAAAATGTCTTGGAAAATATATTGTCTTGGAAATAAAGAAAACACCATAAAATGGTGTTTTTTTTATTCGTCAGAATAGCTATCAAAGTATCCTTGGATATGGATAACGGGTGTTCCTTTATCACCTGATCCAGAGGTCAAGTCACAAAGAGAACCAATGAGATCAATGATACGTCTGGGTGTTGTGCCCAGTCTGTTATTGGCCTCATTATTATTGTTTGTTTTGTTTTTTATTTCTTCTTTAATGGCTTCTCTAAGTTCGTGAGGATTGAGTCCTTTGAGTTGGGTGTCAGCCAAGTATTTTAATTTAATTTCGTTGGGTGTGCCTTCTAAACCAATGGTATAAAATGGCGAAACTGTAGGATCGGCAAGTTCCCAAATTTTTCCAACTGGGTCTTTAAACGCCCCATCCCCATAAACCATGACTTCAACCTGTTTGTGGGTTTTTTCAAAAAGAATACGTTGTACCTCGTGTACAAAGACTTCACCATCTCGTGGAAAGAGTTTTAAGGTTTCATCGGTTGCCTTATTGGCACCCAAAAGTCCATACTCCTCATTATAGCCCGATCCATCTACCGATTCATTTAAGATATCTGATAGACTCAAAACGTTTTGTGCACCCTTTTCTTTCAGGATACGTTTTGTTCTTTTGTAGGTATGGATATCGGCTGTTAGAAAGTTTTCAGCATAGGGTAAGGCTGCTTCTGGTTGATTTGAAAATATAATCTCACAAATGGCACCTTCGTTTTCAATAAGTTCTTGGTAAAAGCCAACATAGTCCATATTGGTAAAGGGGTGTCTACTTTCTCCGAAGTGCTTTTTAAACGCTTCTAAGGTCAGTGTGTCTTGGTATGGGTTGATGCCCGATGCATCCAGTTGATCCATGTCAATTAAAGGATTTCCTACTTCATCAGAAGGGTATTTTAAAACCAATACAATTTTCTTTGCAGCCCTTGCGATACCTTGTAGGATTCCTGCAAATCGATTTCTAGATAGGATTGGGAATAGGACGGCAATGGTGCCATCTCCCAGTTTGGTTTGTACATCTTTGGCAATCGCATCGATGGAAACATAATTTCCTTGGGCTCTTGCTAAAATGGATTCCGTAACGCCAACCACATCGTGGTCTTTTATTTCATAGTTGTGTAACTTACTTGCTTCAAGTACACTGTCTACTACAATATTCACCAAGTCATCATTTTCTTGTATAATGGGGCAGCGAATACCTCTCGCGACAGTTCCGATTTGTCTTCTCAAAATAACAAACACCTACCTTAATTTCCGGACTCATAATACCATAACTAACCCCCAAACTCAATAAAGCCATCATCTTTTTTATAAAGTCATACCTAATATATATCCAAGCCATAATTTCACACGATTTATAGGTATCTATTTTAATCATATCTATAAATTCATGGTATAATATTTTGAGAGAAGGTGATCGTTTGTGAAACATAAATATCAAGTTGTGTGTGATTCAATTGAAAAGAAAATACAAGAAGGAATCTATAATGATAAACTGCCCACTGAAGATGAACTCATCGAGTCTTATGGGTTAAGTCGTAATACCATTCGTAAAGCCATTGAAGTTTTGGTCCGCAAGGGGTTTGTGATACCAATACAGGGAAGCGGCTTTTTTATAAGAGAAATTTCGATAGATGGTGCTATTAACTTGGAAACATTTAGAGGACTTACCCAAGACTTCAATAATGCGACTATTATAACTAAAGTCATCCATTTTGAGGAACAAAACGCATCCGAAGCCATCGCAAAGGAACTCCAATGCGAAGTTGGTGCACCCATTTATCACATAACCCGTTTGAGAGTTGTGGATAATGTTAAATGGGTTATTGAATATTCCTACTTCAATCGCAAACACGTTCCCTACTTAAATAAAGAAATTTTAGAAGGATCTATTTATAACTATATTCGCGAAGGTTTGAACAAACAAATTGGTTATGTTGATCGGGTATTGCAAGCACGCGCTCTAACCAAAGATGAAGCAAAACTTTTGGACCTTAATGAAGGCGATCCTGCTTTATTATCCATCAATAAATCGATGTTGAAAACTGGAGAAATCTTTGACTATTCTATTGATGTTCATAATTACAAGAGCACCCGCTTCTTAAAACTTTCAAATTTTTCATACTAAAAGCATGCACAACGAAATGTGCATGCTTTTTACTTACTCTTAACAACCAAGTTAATGGCTTCTTCAACACCTTCAATTGATATATCGTAGTTTTCTTCAATTGTTGACAATAGATTGTTGGTTGTAATCAAGGATATCACTTTATCAACACTGGAACGGATCGCGCTCAGTTGAATCACAATGTCTTCACAACTACGTTCATCTTCCATCATATTAATGACACCTTGAACTTGGCCCTTAATTCTCTGCATTCTATTTTTTGTGCTTTGGTCACATTTCATAATCTAATACTCCTTTGTAGGCACCCATGCCGCCCAATACATTAACTACATTATAACCCATTTGTGTTAAGATTTGGCAAGCCATTAGCGATCTTGATCCAGATTGACAAACGACATGGTATGTTTTATCCCGACTTAAAGTAGGAATCAAGACTTGAAATGAAGACAAAGGCATGTTTTGGGCTCCTGGAATTTTACCCGTCATGACTTCATCTATTTCTCTTACATCGAGAATTGAAATGTCTTTTAAGTGCATCATTTCTTGCATTATAATTGAACGCATCTTTAATTATCTACTCCCTGTTTCAAAAACTTTATAAAGATGATATCCACCATCAAGATTGGATACTTCAAATCCATGGGCTCTTAGTATTTGTTCAGCGTTATAGGAGCGACCCCCACTTTCACAATGAATCACAATATGACGATCTTTGGGTAGTTGATTCATATTTTTATAAATATCATCGACTTTCATGTGAACTGAACCTTTAATAGCGCCAGCTTTGACTTCATTTTCTTCCCTTACATCTAAAATTAAAGCACCGGCTTCTTGTAATTTATCCAACGCATGCCACTGTACAGTTTTTGTGATCCCCATGATCATGTTTTGAGATACATAGCCTACCATATTTACAATATCCTTGGCAGAACCATAAGGTGGCGCATAACTTAATTCTAATTCTTGTAAATCACTGACTTTCATTTTTGCTTTGATGGCAGTGGCAATGACGTCAATACGCTTATCAACACCGGACTTCCCGACTGCTTGTGCTCCCAAAATAGCTTCTGTTTTCGGATCGAAAATAACCTTTAAATTAATTTTTGTGGCATTTGGAAAATATCCAGCATGGTTGTTTGCATATAAGTGCAGGACTTCATAATTTTTGTTTTGAAGTTGTCTTTCATTGAGTCCTGTAGAAGCAAAAGTTAAATCAAACAAACGTAGAATAGCGGTTCCCAAAGAACCATGATTGGCATGTTCAATCCCATTTAAAATATCTGCCAACTGACGGCCTTGTCTGTTTGCGGGGGAAGCAAGCGGAATCATGGTCTTTTCATGGGTGATGGTATGATTCACAATAATGGCATCGCCAATCGCATAAATATTTGGATCCGAAGTTTGGTAATTCTCATTTACCACCAAACCACCACGCATACCGAGCACTAATCCTGCATCTTCTGCGATTTGGGTATCAGGTAAAACGCCCACGGACATGATGACCATATCTGCATTCAGTTTGGTGCCATCTTCTAAAACTGCCAATTTGTCTTCAAAATGCGTCACACTGGTATTCGTGTAGACTGAAACCTTATTTTTTATAAGTTCATTGAATGCAAATTGTGCCATCTCTACATCAAATGGAGGTAAGACTTGGGGTGCTTTTTCAACAACACTGACCCCTAAACCTAATTTTCTTAAGTTTTCAGCCATTTCCAAACCAATGAAGCCCGCCCCAATCACAACTGCGGACTTGGGATTGTGATTTTCGATATAGTTTGTGATTGCATCCACGTCTGGAATATTTCTTAGTGTAAACACACCTTCATTTCTTCCTGAAATACCTAAAACAATGGGTTTGGCACCGGTCGATAGAATCAATTGATCATAACCCATGGTTTCAATACGACCCTTATTTCTTACGTCCAAAGTTTTTGCGGTTGGATTAATCTTAATCACTTCATGATTCGTTTTTACATTCAACCTGAATCGATTTTCCAACATTTTTTGATCCGCTACCAATAAATCACTACGATTGGTAATTTCTTTTGAAATATAGTAAGGGAGGCCACAATTCGCAAATGAAACATAAGGTCCTTTGTCTAAAACTATAATCTCTGCGCTTTGGTTCAATCGTCGATAGCGGGTCGCAAAACTCATCCCACCCGCTACACCACCCACAACTACAATTTTTTTAGCGTCCATAATGCATCATTCCTCCCTTTATATTTTTTGCTTTAATCCCCTTTTTGTTTAGGATTTTAACAGCACGTCTACTTCTTGCGCCACTTGCACAAACCACATAGACTTCTTTATCTGTATTGTATTGCGGTATTTTTGATAGTGGCACATTTTTCGCATTGCGCGCGTGTCTTGTTTTAAATTCGTGTGGTTCACGAACATCGATAATGAGATCAGATGGTTTGATATCTTCCCATAATACTGTTTCTATTCTTTTAAATAAATTTAACATTGCTTCCTCCTTTATGTCTTTAATAATATACCCCCTAGGGTATATTATTGCAATACTTTAACACAAAAAAAGATTGTATTCCCCAAAATACAATCTCTTTAACATTATTTATTTTCCCATTCTTTAATAAGATCTTGATACCAATAGAATGAATCTTTTCGTAAACGTGGTAATGCGATATCATCAAAATCCACATACACTACACCATATCGTTTTTGATATCCGTTGAGCCAAGATAATAAGTCTGTAAATGACCATACACAATAAGCCAAGACGTTTACGCCTTGTTCAATTGCTTCCCCAATCGCTACCAAATGCTTTGCGATGAAATCAATTCGATAGTCATCATGAACTTTACCATCCACAACGCTATCAAAAGCCCCCAAACCATTTTCACTAATCACAATGGGCAAACCATAAGTTTCATTTAAGAGCTTTAAGGTATGCGTTAATCCATTTGGATCGACAACCCAGTTCCAGTTGGTGTATGTCACATTTGGATTTTCAACATTTTTGTATAATCCAGGAATTCCAGATTCTTCAAAATCACGTTTCTTTCCATCTGTATTAAACATTTTAACACCCACGCCCCCTTCGATTGGATTGTCCGCAAGGGTGGTACTTTGGTAGTAATTAATGCCAATGAAATCTGTGAGTTTGGCTGCTGATTTAAGTAATTCAGCATCTTCTTCATTGATTTCAAAGTCGATAAACCCAGCTTGTGTATAGTATTCCCAAGCCCATGATGGGTATGTACCTTTGTAGTAAACATCTGTAAACCAATAGAAATTGAGATCCAGATAACGTTGCGTAGCCAAGAGGTCCTTTGGATCTTCTGATCTAGAATATCCAGGTGTCAATGCGATTGAACTTCCAATCATACCTTCTTGGTAATCCCCATTTTTATACAATGCCACCGTTTTGGCATGAACTAAAGCCGTATGGTGGTAACTACGTAAGAATTCGTTCATTTGGTCTTTATGTCCTGGCGGATGTACCCCTAAAATATATCCTTGATGTGTGAAAATATTGGGTTCATTCATAACAATCCAGTATTTCACTTTTGTATGAAATTCATCAAAACAAAGTTTTGCATAAACAAGAAAATCTTCAATAACATCACGAGATAGCCATCCCCCATATTGGTCTTGGTAACGCTTGGGTAAATCCCAATGATAAAGTGTGACCATGGGTTCGATTCCATTTTCAATCAAGGCATCCATCAGGTTATGATAAAATTCTAAACCCTTTTTATTGACCTTGTCTCCATCTAAGATACGTGTCCATGAAATAGAAAAACGGTATGTTTTTAAACCCATTTCTTTCATTAAGGCTACATCTTCTTTGTAACGATGGTAATGATCTGTCGCCACATCACCATTGGTTCCTTCAAATGTTTTCCCAGGAATCTTAGTCCATTCATCCCAGATTGAAGCTACTTTTCCATCAGCCTCAAATCCCCCTTCAACTTGATATGCCGCTGAAGCTGCCCCCCATAGAAATTGTTTTGGAATAGATTGAACAATCTGTTCATTTAATTTTTTGTTTTCTTTAGTCATCAATATCCTCCAAGCAATTAATAATAGAATTAGCCCTCTCGGGCTAATTCTTCAATTATAAGCAAAATTGGTACTTTACTTTTATTGACTTTTTATTTATTCGGCAGATGCTGCGCGATTTGCTACAAAAACAAATGGTAGATAAATCACGAATGCGACTGCCATATTAATTAATGCAATGAGACCAGCACCCATACTGAAGTTTGTTGCTAGTAATGCATTCAGTACAGGAGGTGTTGTCCATGGTACTGAGTTAACAATTGGACCAGCGAAGCCACTTGTTGTTGCAAGATAAGCAATCGTTGCAAGAATAGGTTGGTTTAGTACAAATGGTACCAAGTAGATTGGGTTCAATACAACTGGTAAACCAAAGAGTACAGGTTCGTTAATCATGAAGATTCCAGGTGCAATACCCAAACGTGCAATTTCACGATGATCTTTAACTTTTGATACTGCGAAAATTGCAAGAAGCAGAGGTAAAGTTGCTCCTGATCCCCCATGGAATACGTATGCATCCCATGATCCACGTACCCATGCATGTAGACCATCAGCAACGGATGTAATTGTTCCACCACTGTTAGCAAATGCTTGTAGGTTTTCTGTTTGTAAAGTTCCATATACTGGTTGCATAAATGCTTCTAGTAAGTTAGCACCATGTAAACCAAAGAACCATAAGAGTGGAATTAAGGTTGATGTTATGATAACAGCTGGTAAACCTTGGCTTAATTGAGCCAATGTGCTTCCAACATTATCTTCAAACCAAATAAACAATGATGTTTCAGCCCCCATTGAGAACACATAGTTTACACCAGCAAAGACAAAGAGTGTAAGTGCACCAGGAATGATTCCGCTAAATCCTTTAGCAACTGCTGGCGGAACACTGTCTGGCATACTGATAACCCAGTTTTTATTGACGATTGCAAAGTAAATTGAAGGTGCGATTAGACCCACTAACAATGCTATAAAGATCCCTTGTGCTCCTAAATAGTTTGTTACGTGTCCAGCAACCACTTCATTGCTTCTTGTCAATGATCCAAGTAGCATGAATGATCCCAACGCGATTAATGAAGTAATGATTTCATCTTTACCTTCTTGACGTGCTCTGTTGAACGCAATAGTAAATACCAAAGCAAGTGCCAAGATACTCAAAGTACCTGTTTCAACACTTGAGAAGAATGGTGCGATATATTGGTTTGTCCAAACGATAAATGCATGATCTGCCCCTAAAAATGCGTCTGCTGCCAATAACCCCCATGGCACAAAGAACACGTTATTTAAAAGTACAGCAATTGCCCCTGCCATAATTAATGGCATTAACGCAGCAAATGAGTCACGGATTGCGACCAAGTGCTTTTGTCCCCCAACCTTTGCGGCTAGCGGTACGAACTTAGCTTCTAAAAAATTAATTAAGCCTTGCATAAAAGTCCTCCTTATTCTTATGACTTTAATTCATTGGTACCAATTTCTATTTCATTATAACCACTTCTTTTTAAAATGTAAAGGCTTTCCAGAATAAATTTATTGGTATTAATATTTTTCATCGGTTAAATCGTCTAGACAGTGGATATTTTCAAATAACGAAAATTTAACAATACTATTTTTTAATAGATTTGAGATATGATAGAATAATTATATAGAAAGGGGGCAACAAATATGTCAACTTACCTAACATTTATTTTTTTTGCAATGGTAGCAGTTGCTTTTATGGTGATCGCAGCATATAAAAAGCCACAATGGCTCTATCTAACACTCAGCGTCATCATGTTTGCTGTATTCTTTGCAGTATGGAATGGTTATTGGCTACAATATTTATTGTTCATGTTGGGTATCTTATTACTCATTGTTGAATTTTATATTCCAGGATTTGGAATTGCCGGAGTTTTGGGTTTATTAGGAACGATTGCTGGACTCTATTGGTACACAGAATCGTTCATTGATGTCTTGGTGGTCTACATCGCGGCAATCACAACAATCGCTCTCATCACTTATATGTTTGCGAAATTCAATGTAAAAATTCAACTGACCCAACGGTTTATCTTGAATACAGCACTGAATCAACCCAGTGGTTATTCTGCCAACCCAGATCTTTCTTATTTAGAGAAAGAAACTGGCGTAACCCTTACTGACTTAAGACCCGTTGGTCGTGCTCAGTTTGGCGAAAATATTTTCGATGTCATATCCGATATGGATATGATTGCTCGCGATCAAGTCATACGTGTACACCGCGTAGAAGGCGCAAAAATTTATGTAAGAAAGGAAACTGATTAAGCTTATGAATGTATTCGATGTGTTATTTAACGCTAATTATTATGGACTTTTGATTACAATTATTCTGGTTGTTTTGATTCTCGTATTCTTTAGATATGTACCGGTAGGATTATGGGTTTCAGCCTACTTCTCAGGAACAAAGGTCACCATTGGTGATTTGGTGGGAATGAGATTGCGACGCGTAACGCCCGCTAGGATTGTAAATCCCTTAATTAAAGCAACCAAAGCAGGACTCTTAATCGATACCAACGAACTTGAAGCCCACCATTTGGCAGGTGGAAATGTAAACTTGGTTGTGGATGCATTGATAGCAGCCCAACGCGCCAATATCGATCTTGAATTTGAACAAGCTGCAGCCATTGATTTGGCTGGACGTAATGTATTTGAAGCAGTCCAAGTGTCTGTTAATCCTAAAGTTATTGAAACACCCATTATTTCCGGTGTGGCCATGGACGGGATTGAAGTTAAAGCCAAAGCAAAGGTAACCGTGCGTGCCAACATTGAAAGATTGGTTGGGGGTGCTGGTGAAGAAACTATCATTGCCCGTGTTGGTGAAGGAATTGTTACAACAGTTGGTTCTGCTGAAAAACACTCCGTTGTTTTGGAAAACCCCGACTCCATCTCTCAAACTATCTTAAGAAAAGGGCTTGACTCTGGAACCGCCTTTGAGATTTTATCCATTGATATTGCTGATGTTGATGTGGGACGTAACATTGGTGCGAAACTTCAAGCAGACCAAGCCATGGCTGATAAGAAGATTGCCCAAGCCAAAGCAGAAGAAAGACGTGCCTTTGCGGTTGCCAAGGAACAAGAAATGATTGCTGAAGTCCAACGCATGCGCGCAAAAGTAATTGAAGCGGAATCAGAAGTGCCCCTTGCGATTGCAGAAGCTTTCAGAAAAGGAAACTTGGGTATTATGGACTACTACAACTTAAGAAACATCCAATCCGACACTTCCATGCGTGAAGCCATCGCGAAAGATACCAGTCCTGCACACAACCCAACCGAAGGCCAAGACTGATGTTTGAACTCTTTTTCCCACTTATTCTTTATTTGATCTTTGTGGTTGGATTTGGCATTATGAGGATAAAACGTAACCAACAACCTTCTAAAAGTAAAAAGAAATTTTCTGATTACTTTAATGATCTTGTGGAAGAATTTGCTCAGGAATTCAAGAAGGAGACCAATCATGACAGTTATGATAGCACTGAAGATGCAATCAATGAGACGGTTTCTGTCGAAGAAAACTTTATTTCCTTAGAAGACGATCCCACTTACGAAGATTTTGAAGCTTATTGGGATTCATATGAAAGCAATTTTGATACGGATGTCTTTGAAGTAGATACTTATGATTACATAGACGATGGAGAATCCATCTTTATTGAAGAAGATACGATTCAAATCGTAACTGCAAATCCAGCTAAAGTATTTGATAATGTTTCTATGAAACAGGCATTAATCATTTCTGAAATTCTTCAAAAACCAAAAAGTTTGAGATAATGAAAAAAGGACGCATTCACCTAAGAATACGTCCTTTTTCATTGCTTATTTATTATTTAAATATCTCTTTTTAATCTCAACCAATCACTCCATTAATAAGCCTTAAGCAGAATTGTTGAGACCAAGTTCAACTCAATCTCAAAATTTCCTCTGCTTCATTTACTGTATCTGGGAGTCCATAGAATGATAGTTCTGCAATAGAAACAATAAAACATCCGTGAAGACTAAAAAAACAACCCAAAGTTAGGTTGTTTTTAAAACTAATCATTCTCAATCATACCTGTGTATAATTGGTAATAAATGCCTTGTTTTTCCATGAGTGATGCATGATCTCCACGTTCGACTATACGACCCTGATCCAAAACCATGATTACGTGTGCATTTTTAATGGTACTCAATCTATGCGCAATAACAAAGGTTGTACGATTATGCATCAACTTGTCCATACCCTCTTGAACTAATTTCTCAGTTTGTGAGTCAATGGATGATGTTGCTTCATCTAAGATTAGCACAGGCGAGTTTGCCAATGCGGCTCTAGCGATGGATAAGAGTTGTCTTTGTCCTTGGGATAAGGCTGAACCACCGTGGGTTAAGACTGTATCGTAGCCATTCTCTAAGTGTTTGATAAAGTGATGGGCATTCGCAAGTTTTGAGGCAGCCACGACTTCCTCATGTGTTGCATCCGGTCTTGCATATTTAATATTGTCTTCAATGGTTCCCGTAAATAAATTGGTATCTTGAAGTACAATTCCAAGTGAACGTCTTAAATCATCTTTCTTAATTAATTTAACATCAATACCATCATACGTAATGGATCCTTCATTGATATCATAGAATCGATTAATAAGGTTGGTAATGGTTGTCTTACCTGCCCCTGTAGCACCCACAAAAGCAATTTTCTGCCCAGGTTCTGCATAGAGATCAATATTGTGTAAGACTGTTTTTCCTTCAACATATCCAAAAGTTACATCGTGGAAGCGGACATCTCCTTTGAGTTCGATATAGGAAACATGTTCTCCTTTGCGGGGATGTTCCCAAGCCCACATGCCAGTCACTTCATCGGTTGCTTCAATTTCACCTTGATCGTTATATTTAGCATTCACCAAAGTGACAAAACCTTCATCGACTTCTGGTTTTTGGTCCAGTAAGTTAAAGATACGTTCAGCTCCGGCCATGGCCATGATAACTGAGTTGAGTTGTTGGGACACTTGATTTAAGGGTCCGGTAAAGGATCTATTCAAGGCTAAGAACGATGCCAAGCCACCAATTGTTAAGGTAGACCATCCATTGACCGTGACCAATCCACCCACAAAGGCAACCAATACATAGGAAATGTTTCCAAGGTTACCAATAATAGGCATCAAGATATTCGCGAATTTATTGGCGTTATAAGAACTTTCAAAGAGTTCATCATTAATTTTATTAAAGTTTTCGATGGCTTTGTTTTCGTAGTTAAAGACCTTAACCACGCGTGCACCTTCCATCATCTCTTCAATATAGCCGTTTTCCGCACCAATCATTTTTTGTTGACGCGCAAAATACTTACCCGATTTACCCATGATGTATTTTAGTGCAAATTGCATCACCACAACCATGGATAAAGTAACGAGGGTTAATTGCCAACTCAGAACAAACATCGAAACCAAGACCGACACAATGGTAATGGATGATGAAATCAATTGTGGAATACTTTGAGAAATAACTTGTCTTAAAGTATCGGTATCAGAGGTAAATAAACTCATGATATCTCCGTGGGCATGGGTATCAAAATAGCCAATAGGAAGTGTTTGCATATGCGCAAACATATCTCTTCTAATTGTTTCCATCGTTCCTTGAGAAATAACAACCAAGAGTTTTTGGTAAATAAAGTTTGTGATTACACCCACCATATAAATACCAGCCATGGTGAGTAAAGCTGTAAATAAGGGTCCGAAGTCTTTATCGGCCGCTAAAATAAGGGGTTCAATATATCCATCAATCAGTGTTTTAAGGAATAATGAAGAAGCCACTTGGGCTAAAGCTGAAATTACAATTCCAATAAACACAAAGAAATAGAGTACTTTATATCTATCTAAAATATAGTTTACCAGACGTTTTAAAAGTTTCATGTCTAATTTTCTTCCGTCTGCTCCAGTTGTGTTGGGTTTACGATTCATATATCTTCACCTCGTTTCTGTGTTTCAAATACTTCTTGATACAATGTATTATCCACCAATAAGGATTCGTGTGTACCAATACCCGTAATTTCACCTTCATCAATCACAATGATATGATCTGCATCTTCAATCGACGAGATTCGTTGTGAAATAATAATTTTGGTAACATTGGGCAATGTGTTTTTCAACGATGTACGAATTTCCATATCAGTCTTTGTATCAACGGCACTGGTAGAGTCATCCAAAATCAATACTTTTGGATTCTTTAAAATGGCACGTGCAATGGTAAGACGTTGTTTTTGTCCCCCTGAGAAGTTGGTTCCACCTTGTTCAACACGGGAAGCATAACCATCAGGCATTTTTTCAATAAATTCATGGGCGTGTGATATTCTACATGCTGCTTCAATTTCTTCAAGTGTTGCATTTTCATTTCCCCAACGCATATTTTCAATAATGGTTCCTGAGAATAAAACATTCTTTTGAAGTACCATACCTACAGCATCACGAAGGGACTCTAAATCATAATCCTTAACATTAACCCCACCCACATAAACAGCACCTTCAAGGGTGTCATAGAGTCTAGGGATTAAGCTGGTAAGGGTTGTTTTGGAGGATCCGGTGGGTCCTAAAATACCCCAGGTTTCTCCTTCTTTCATGGTTAAATTAATATCACTCAGAACGTATTTGTCATCGCCTTCATAATAACCAAAGGATACATTTTCAAAAACGACTTCACCATTTTTAATTTCATAAATTGGGTTTTCTGGATTGGTGATGGTTGGTTCTTCTTCCAATACTTCAACAATACGTTGCGCAGAAGCAAGTGACATACTAATCATTACAAAAACCATGGACAACATCATCAAACTCACCAAAATACTCATGGTATAGGTAAACATACTCATCAATTCACCGGTCGTCATTTTATC
>CANRNG010000004.1 GCA_947631935.1 uncultured Erysipelothrix sp. | reverse complement strand
ATTGAAGATGGGTAATACCCAAATCTTGAACATAAGCCATGCCATATTCACCATAACTTTCAAGCATCCCCAAGAATTGTCCACGGTGTTTAAATGGAACCTTTGGATCCATTGAAAAATCACGTACAGAAGCTTCTAAAATAATCGGATGCGTAACTTTATGACTTAAGGGCGCAATATTCAAATTAACCTGATTAAAGTCAACCACCACTGAACCCGCTCTATTGGGCAGTGATGCTTTCGCATAGGGGTCTGTTGTCCCCAATAGACCATTGATTAAAAACAAGTATGTCATACCATGACAATTCTTATCTAAAGTCACGGTATACGTTCCATTATCCTTACGTATCATGTCATAAATATCATTTTCAAGTTTCAATTGCATACTATAATGTGTTGGCGCATAAACTGAAAAAGTGGTTTGTCCATCCACTACAGTTGCACCCAAGACTTCTTTGGTGGCATCAAAGGTTTCTTCAAACCATTTCGTTTTAACAATGCCCCTGGGTTTGATTTCATAAGGCACATTGTCAATGCGCAAAGTCTCTCTTTCACCAATTCGCAAGGTCGGTACCTTCACAGAAATTATGACTTTATCAATGTCATATACCTTTTCGACAATGGTACTTTCCGATCCATTATAGCGAATCGATGTCGGTTCTTCATCCGTTTCAATTCTAACAAGGTTTAAGTGATCATAAAATACTCGCACTATACCTTCCCTCTTTTCTTATGTAGACAGAACACGCCTTCGCTTCAACAGGGAAATATCCAATCCCAGAAGCATCTACACGCACTTCTTTTGGATTCTCTGAAGTCATGCAATCCACAAAATATGTGTTGGCATTATGCATGCCCACAAACATTCTTTTCATTGTTCTATCATTCGTATTTAAAACTACGACCAAACCATCCGCTTCTTTGTTTCCTGTATAAGCCCAACCAATGGTATGAGGATCGTCCATATAATCAAAGAAACTTCCCTTCAAGTGGTCTTTTCTAAGATATAGTAATTTATCAAGACTGTCAACTTTTTCCATTTCTGGATGGTTTGAACCAAATAAATCAGAATAGAAAACAGAAGGCAATCCTTTATCTCGCAATAATATAAAAGCATAAGCATGGCGTTTAAACCATGGTTTTACCCAAGATTCTAAAGATTGTCCAATCTGAGTATCATGGTTATCCACAAATGTCACAGCATAATTGGGATTATTCGAGACCAAAGTACCATTATACAGGGTTCTTAAGTCATAGTCATTATTTTCTGAAGCAGCTACCAAATTATAGTGAAGCGGCACATCAAATAATTGCATAGAAAAATCCACATCCATTAAATGGTCATGTAGCGCTTTTAAATCACCCGACCAATACTCACCCACCGCAAAGCTATCTTGCGTAAATTCACGCAGCTTACGCAAAGCCATTTTTAAGAAACTCGCATCAATGTGTTTGATCGCATCCAACCGAACCCCATCGAATTTTGTTAATTCATAATACCAAGCCAACCAATTTAAAAGTTCAGCTTGCACTTCCTTATTATAGAAGTCGACATCAGCCCCCATTAAATAGTCGTAATTAAAGTTTTCAGAATCCACTTTTAAGTCCCATGATTTATCTTCAAACAAATAGATAGCGTTGGTTTGCGTTTTAACATCAAAATCAACGGCTTTAAAATGTTCCTTACGCCATTTGAAGTTTGAATATGTATTGTTACGCCCTTCAAAGTTAAACTGCGTCCATCCTTCAATTTGCTTCGTATCACGCACATGGTATCGATTATCCATATCCACTTCTTTTGCATCAACCAATTCCGTTGCATCGGCACCCAATCTATGGTTTAACACAATATCTACAATTAACTCCAAGCCTTGGTCCTTAATTTCCTTAATTAAAGCCATGTAGTCGTCTTTATGACCATACTTTGTATCAACGGTCCCCTTTTGATTAAATTCACCCAGATCAAAAAGATCATAGACACCATATCCGGAATCAGATACACCCTTTTGACCCTTATTGGCCGGGGGTAACCAAACTTGATCAATTCCCAATGCTTTGATATATTTAATTTTATCTTTTAAAGTTTTCCAGTGTTTATCTTCATAATTAAGATACCACTCAAAAGCTTGAATCATCGTTTTTTTAGTCATATTAATGCTCCTAGAAATCGTTTTCCTCAATATTATAGCATATATCTTAATAAATCTATGAAAAAAGCTTGATTTGAGATATACAAGATGTATAATAACTATATAAGCAATTGCTAATATAGTTTGGAGGACATTATGAACCATACACATAATGATTGTGGACATTCACACAACAACAACAACAACAACACGAGTACCTATCTCTATATTATAGGCCTCATATTATTTATACTGGCATTTTTTATCCAACCTTTTGAAAACATACTTTTCTTTCTTACTGTCCTCACTGCTGGCTATCATGTAATTGGATCGGGTTTTAAGTCAACTTACACCAACACGATAAAACATAAGAAATTCACCCCCAACATCCATCTATTGATGGGTTTGGCAGCGATGGGGGCCATGATCATTGGCGACTTTCAAGAAGCTGCATTACTGATTGTGATTTTTGCAGGTGCGCATTTCCTTGAGCACTATGTGGAAGGAAAAAGTAAAAGAGAAATCACCAACTTACTCAACCTTAATCCCCATGATGCCCGTTTAATCTTAGCAGATGGCACTACCAAAAAAGTACATACCCATGACCTAAAAATTGGTGATCAACTTCAGGTATTAATGGGAGACCAAGTTCCTACCGATGGTGTCATCATTGAAGGAAGTGGGGCCATTGATGAATCCAGTATTACAGGAGAAAGTATCCCTGTAACCAAAACGGTCAATGACACAGTTTTTGGTGCAACTTTAAATGAAAATGGGACTTTCATTATGAGTGTCACCAAAGATCCAGAAGATACAGTTATTTCAAAAATCATTCAACTGGTGAATGATTCTCAATCCAACATTTCCCAAACAGCCACCAAAATCAAAAAATTTGAACCCATCTATGTAACCACCATTCTCATCCTATTCCCCTTATTCATACTCTTTGGGAATTATGTCATGAACTGGGGTTGGAATGAAGCCCTTTATCGCGGTATGGTTTTTCTAACAGTTACTTCACCCTGTGCCTTAGCAGCCAGTGATGTCCCCGCTACTTTGTCGGCCATTTCCAACTTAGCCAAAAGAGGGCTCTTATTTAAAGGCGGTTCCTATTTATCCAACCTGGCTGAAATTGATGCGGTTGCCTTTGATAAAACAGGAACACTCACCAAAGGTAAACCTGAAGTAACGGATGTTCACTTCACATCATCGAATCAAGAATCGCGCTATAAACAACTGATTGTTTCAATGGAAAGACAATCCAACCATCCCCTTGCGATGGCCATCATGCGTCATTTTGAAGACATTGAATCAATTCCTCTAGAAGTGAATAACATCATTGGAACAGGTCTTGTAGCATCTTATGAAGGCATTGAATATACACTTGGTAAACCTTCTGCATTCACACACCAAGACAATCAATTAACCTCACAATATACACAAGAAGGTAAAACGGTTGTTTATTTTGGAACCCAAAGTGAAGTCCTTGCGATTATCGCCATGATGGATACACCCCAACCCTCTGCCAAAAACTTAATTGACTATTTCAACAACCAAGAGATAGAAACCCTCATGATTACAGGGGATGCCAAATTAACAGCACAAGCTGTCGCAAACAAGCTAAACCTCAAAACTATCAACGCTGAAATTCATCCCGAAGACAAAGCCAATATCATAACGACCCTTAAGAATAAATTTAACATGGTTGCGATGGTGGGAGATGGCATCAATGATGCACCCGCACTCAGCATCGCTGATATTGGGATTGCGATGGGAGATGGAACCGATATTGCCATCGATGTCGCCGATGTTGCCTTGATGAAAAATGATTTAAATCAACTGATCTATGCCCATAAGACTTCATTAAAGCTTAAAAAAGTCGTCTGGCAAAACATCTTATTCTCATTGGGAGTGGTTGTTTTCTTAGTCATTCTAAATATCTTGGGTCAAATGAACTTACCCTTGGGTGTGATATTCCATGAAGGATCTACCATCATGGTTATCCTGAACGGACTTAGACTCCTAAAACAAACAAAATAGAGCCGAAGCACTGCTTCGACTCTTTTTTTACTCTAACGATGCAACCGATATGTTTTTCTTTCTCAAATTATGATGCACTTTTTCTTTCAATAGGACATAGATAATAGAGAAGACGGGAATTGAAATAATCATACCCACAAGCCCCAACAAACTGCCCCCAATGGTAATGGAGAAAAGGACCCAAACTGACGGCACCCCGACAGATTTACCCACAACATGGGGATAGATGAGATTGTTTTCAAGTTGTTGGATGATGGTAAACATAACGTAAAACCAAAATGCCATCCATGGATCTACTAAGACAATGAGGAAGACACCCACCAACGAGGCAAAGATGGCTCCAAAAATAGGAATGATAGCAGAAACCATAATGATAACTGATATCAGCATGGCATAGGGCATTTTAAATAGCGTCATACACACAAAGAAGATGGAACCCAAGATGGCTGCTTCTATTCCTTGACCTGTCAAGAAATTTGAAAAACTCTCGTAAGCCAATTTACCAATGCGTAGAATTTCGTCTGCCGCATTGACAGGTAAGAATGCATAAAGTATTTGTTTGGATTGAAGGGATAAACTATCTTTGGCCAGGACAACATAAATTGAGAACGTAACACCCAAAACCACTGAGATCACAGTATTCACAATCCCGCCAAAAAATGATAAGAGACTTGCGGATATGCCTTTCAAGATGGACTCAAGCGAACTTTGAAGGCTTTCAAAGATAGATTGGTAATTAATGTCCAAAGTCTCAATAATCTCAGCCAAATTTTCATTGTTGGCCGCAAGTTCTGTGATTTTTTCTTGGAAGAATGAAACCGATCCAGGAACTTGTTTAATCAATGAATCAAAGGTATTTACCAATTCTGGAATGATGATAATCATTAAAAGAATGATGATCACAATTAAAAGCAGTATCGTAATTAACAATGCCCAACCACGGGCTACTTTAAGCTGCATCTTTGTCTTTTTTAAAAAGAATTGTTCCAATTTTTCAACTGGAATATTTAAAACAAAAGCAAAACTGGCACCAAAAATAAAGGGAAGCAATGTTTTTATTATGAATTTGAATGTGTTGCTCAAGTCTCCAACATGTTCAAGAGCCCAATGGAAGAACACACCCACCAAAATCAAAGATAATATTTTTTTATAGGATTTATCGTTAAGCATACGCGCCTCCTGCTAAGTTTTTAAAATTATACCACAAATCATCAATGCATCTCGAGTTCGTACTCTAACATTCTTATTAATACCTCTTGTTTGTCAGTTGAAACCTTAACACTTTGGTTATCAACAATTAGATAACGATCATAAGAATCCAAATTTTCTTCAAACACGATATGCGAGATGGTAATGACGGTTTTATCAGTATCCAAAATATCGGATTCGATTTGTCTTCCCACGGCTTCATCTAAAGCTGCATAAATCTCATCACAGAGAATAATTTCTTTATCAAAAAATTTCGCCCTTCCCAAAAGAATACGCGCACGCTCCCCACCAGATAAATTAGAACCATCATTTTTAAGTTTCATCGAATCATCAAGGTAAGACAACCCAATATCACTTAAAATGCTTTTTACATCACCACCCTTTAAAAGGGTGACATTGTCATTGAGTGTTCCTGAGAATATAAATCCAATTTGGTCTACCATGGATATCAAGCCATAGTATGACTCAAGATTATAGCTGGCAAGTGGTAACTGATTTAAGCGCACCCCACCACTCAGGGGTTCAATCTGTCTGAGTAAAGTTTTAAGAATGGTTGACTTACCTGCACCCGAGGGTCCAACAATCAAGACCTTTTCACCTCTATTTATTTCAAAGTTAACTTTTGATAAAACAGGTTCATCATAACCAAGTGATGCATCTTCAAAAATAAATTGATTAAAGGAAGACACCAAGGCATCACTTTTCTCAGCATCATCTTTCAAGCTTTCATTAAATTCACTAAATACAGTTGCGATGGCATTCATTTGGGTAATTATCGGTGTTAAAGTTTGAATCGGGAAAATAAGATTTGAGAATAGAATCATAATCACAATCGTTTCCCCTAAAGACATCCCCATTTGATGACTTACACTCAATCCCATCACAATCAATACAACCAAAATCACCATTTGAAGGGCGCCATTCAAACCATCCACTAAGGTCATTTTTTTCTCAACCGTGTACTGGTTTTGTTTGAGTGTTTCCGCATGTTTTTCAAAATTTAGATTACGCGTATCTTCAAGTTGATGTTGGGCAATAACCTCAAATCCTTCCAAAGACTCTTCAACATAATTTGTATATGCTTCTAAAGACTTGGATTTCTTTTCTTCATGTTTTCTAACAGGTTTAGAGGTGTTTCTGGCAATCATCATAAAGACAACCATCAAGACCGTCGCAACAATTAAGAAACCCCACCATATTCTTACCAAGATGATAATAGAAACAATTAAATTCACAACAATATTCATCACATTTAAAACATTCAAATAGTACTGATGTTCCAATCGATCCATGTCATGGGTTAGATGGGAAACATATTTAGCATGTTTCATGGTATAAAGTTTAACTGGATTTAAAGACAACATGGCATCCATAAAAGACACTTTAATATCAACCAACGTCTTTTTTATATACAGTTTTTGGAAATAGTTGGAAGTGATTTTTACAAAAATCGCAAAGAATGTTACAACAAATGCGATTTTCGCAACTTCGATTACACCATCAACATCACCTGCGGTTGCCAAGTCGGTCACATCTCCCAGCAATATATTTGTATAACCACTGATGGCAGCCATAATAAAAATCACAAAAAGTGTAATTAGAAAGGTTTTCTTATGTCCTATTTTTTGAATTCTCATAAGGTACCCCCTTCAAATGATATGACTTTATCAAATTTATCTTTTAGGTATTCAATATGACGATGTGTCACACAAATCACTGTTTTATTTAATTTCAACAGGGTATCATAAATTATTTCCGCATTATCATCATCTAAACTGGCAGACGGTTCGTCCACAAAAATAATATCAAAATTTGAATACAACTCCCGTGCGATTGAGACACGTTGTCGTTGGCCCCCAGATATATTGGAACCATTTTGAATTAATCGATGGTCTTCTTTATCGTCCAAACTTTCAATCCAATCTTCCAATGCTGCATCTTTTAAGACTTGTCTAAATTTAGCTTCATCGTATTCACAATTTAAAATAATGTTATTTTTAAGAGTATCTTCAAACATAAAATGGTTTTGACGTACGTAGGCTGTATGATTCAAAAAATCTTTATGGTTAACTTCTTTTAATTGCTTATTTCCAACCAAAATTGAACCTTGATATCCCTTTAAGTTTTGCGACAAACAATTCAAGAAGGTAGTCTTACCACTTCCCGTGGGACCATAGATTAATACTTTTTCATTTTCTTTGATTTCAAGATTTAAATCATGGATGACCACTTCTTTATCATACGCATAGCTTAGATCTTTAATATTAAAATCATAATGATCCATCACTTCATGCGCGCTTGTTTCGGGGATGTCATAGTCTACCAATGAATTATAAATATCCACAGAAGAACGCAGTCTATTCATAAAACCAAAGGCTGAAATCATCACCCAGACCACTTGGCCCATCATATTCAAAACGATGATTACAGCAGGAATATCAATGCGACCTTGCGCCAATAGATACGTTGCATACACAAATGAAACCATTTGAGCCAGCATCGCAATCCACTCAGAAATACTTTCCTGGGTTTTATTTAAGAAGAAATAATCAGATTTAATAACTTCCAATTTTTCTACATCATCATGAAATAGGTTTAAAAACCGCATCCCCACAGAATAGTGTTTCAGTGTTTTAGCACCTTTCACTAAGTTATTAACGCCTTCATTTAATACTTTATTTTGATTTTGAGATTGTTTTCTTTTTTGTCTGACACCCTTCTCAAAAATTTTAGTTACCACGAATAAAACAATAGAAGTAACCACAGATATTAATGCAATTCGCCAAGAGATATACGTTAAAACAATCAAAGAGATTAGGGTACTGAATATCGCAAACACGATATTTAATACCGATAAAAAGAAGTCCTTTTCAAATAAATTAATATCTGAAATGAGTTGTGATTGATAATCTTCCTTAGATTTCTCTTTAAAACCCTCCGTATCCAAATTCATAATACGATGGTAAGTCATGATTCTCACTTCTTTTAATATATCGGTCATAAAACCAATTCTTAAGAAACGGGATATAATTTGAAGTAAGACCGGTAATAAAACCAACACCAAGGTTTGTAAAGCCAACACAATCAATTCCTTGGTCGAATCAATTGAGAAAATATTGAACGCTTGTGAGAGCGCAATGGTAAAAATGACGTTGGATCCAGAAGTCATAATGGCTCCAAACATATATTTAAATAACGATTTCTTGTTTTTAAAAAGCAGTTTTTTTAAAGACATAATACGCCGCCTTTCTTTGATGTTTCCATCATAAACAAAGCCTGAAATATATCCAGTAAATATGGGTAAGTGGTCAGGAAATTCCTTTAAGTTGTAATAAATAAGCCCGGGCATCTGAAATAAAATAGAGCGAACCTGTCACAATGAGACTGCCGTTTTCTTTCAGTGAAATTCCCTTTTGAATGGCTTCTTTATAATCTTTGATGACCATGGCCCCTGTATCATGAGCCAAGATTTCGGCTGATTCAGCGCGATAAAAATCAAACTCACTCACAATCAAGGTATCCGCATTTTCGTTTAAAATATGGACCATTTCATCGTGGTCTTTATCGCCCAGTGCACTGAACACGATGATCCAAGGTTTGGGTAGTGACGCTAAGGACTGCACCAATTTTTGTACACCTTTAATATTGTGGGCACCATCAATATAGATGGATGGGGCCACTTTTTCAAAACGCCCTTGCCAATGCGTCTTTTCAATCGCTTCTTTAATTTTTAAATTATCAATATCTAAATTAAGCCACTTAACAATCGAAATCGCCAAACTGGCATTTTCTACTTGATAAATGCCTTGGTCTACAAGGTCAACTTCAACCCCTTCATGTATGAAGTGATAATAACCTGTATATTGAGGTACCTTAACTTGGATATAAGGCGCTTTTCTTTTTTCACAAATATCCTCAAAAACAAAACGAACGGCATCCTTGACTTCAGTGGTGAGTAAAGGCACACCTTCTTTAATGATTCCCGCTTTCTCAAACGCAATCTTTTCCAATGTATTACCCAAAATATTCATATGGTCATAATCCACATTGGTAATGGCACTCACAATTGGCATAATCACATTGGTGGCGTCCAATCTGCCTCCCAATCCTACCTCGTAAACAACGTAGTCAACCGCTTCATCAATAAAGTATTGAATGGATATCAACATATCAATCTCAAACATGGAGAGATTGTGTTTGTCCCATAGCCCAAAGCTTTCATTAATATAATGTAGTAATTTATCATCTGAAATCGGTATATTGTTGATGCGAATGCGATCGTTATGTGCGATTAAATGCGGTGAAGTAAAGGTGCCTACCTTATAACCCCCAGATTCTAAAATTGCCCGAACGTAATTGGTAGTGGATCCTTTACCATTTGTTCCGCCAATATGAATACATTTTAATTTGTTTTGGGGATTATTTATTGTTTCCAGCAAAGCTTTAAAATGATCAATTCCCAAAACCATATTTCTTCTCGACTGTAAAACAGCCAATGCTTCTTCAATATTTAGATACATCATAAACTCCAATCAATGGGGGTCTCTCCCCAATACTGTAATTGTGCATTAATCGTTGAAAATGGTTTGGATCCAAAGAACCCTCGATAGGAACTCAAAGGAGATGGATGCGATGATTCTAAAACCAAATGATGGCTTTGGATCATGGCCTTTTTCTTTTGAGCTTCTTTACCCCACAACACAAAAATCATGGGTTTTTCACGCGCACTTAAAACTTCAATTACTTTATCCGTAAATATCTCCCACCCCTTATTTTGGTGTGAGAGCGGATTTGAGTCTTCAACCGTTAAAATTGTATTTAAAAGAAAGACACCTTGTTTTGCCCATCCTGATAAATCACCTGTGAGTTTATAGACACCCAAATCATCACTCAATTCTTTGAAAATATTAATCAAGCTTTTGGGATGGGGGGTGCCTTCATAGACAGAAAAGGATAAGCCCATGGCTTGACCCAATTGATGATAGGGATCTTGACCCAAAATCACCACTTTGACATCGTCATAGGGTGTTAATTCGAATGCTTTAAAGCGTTCATTTTCAGGGGGATAAACATGGTCACACGATTCTAAAAAATCTTGCAACGCTTTATAATATGGTTTCTGAGATTCAGTTTCAATCAAGGTCTTCCACATTTGAGTCACTTCCTTTTTCTTGAAGCCAAGCATCACTCAATGAAACGATCCGCTCTTGGGCCGTTTCTTTTGTTATTTTTCCATCATATAAATCTTTCAATACATCCATAAAGTCCACATCATAATATAAATTACGTGCCAATATACGTGGATTGTCATCCAGCGCAATTACAGGTTGAGGTTTGCTATAACGATACGCTAAAATATCGCTATCATACTCCATATCTTCGATATCATCCATGATATAAATAAAGGTGTCATCCGATTCGTGATGTGAAATGGCTTCAGGTGCCCGTAGTATTCTTAAAACTTCAGCCGCAGCTGATGGATATGCGACATCTTTATCTACCATATAACCATAGACTTCAGCCATGGGAGAAAGGTGGTTCCCATTAAAGGTTGGGAAGATTGTTTTTACATAGGTATCGCCAGTGAATTCACTGTGATAATCAAGACGCATCCAATCTTCAGCAATGGTAAAAAGCGTGTCTTTTTCAATAAAGGCTGTATCATAGATCCAATCTAAGTCTTGGGCATTGAGATCTTCTCCTTTTCTTAAGTTCATTTCTGAAAAGAATTCAATCAACTCTAAGCCCCTTAAAAATTCAGGGGTATCAAAACCAGATTCCATTCCCTTATACGTAAAGTTTAAGGACCACTTACCTGAAGTTAGAAACGGATAGAATGAATATTGGTCTGAAAAAGTTAGGGGAAAAGATACACTCAAATCAGCCAATAAGGTATCTGACATTTGCGCAATTTTTTCAAAGCTATCAAAACTATCGGGAATCCCATCTTTATTTTCATCGGTTAAATCAATACCTAAGGATTCTGCCAACGTTTGATTATAAACAAAGGTCCATCCATTGATGCTATTGGGAATAAAATAGGTCCCCAATAAATTCATCGCATCTTCTTGACGCGTAGGAACAGTATTCAAGATATGTTTTCTAACATTTTGACCCATATCCTTACTTTGATTAATGGCATAGGCCCCATTATAAATGGAGGTTAAAACGATATCTTTTGATTCATTCTCCAAAAGATCCTTTAATCCCAAAGGACGCATAACCTCATAGGTAATGGCACCTTGTTGGGTAGTGTGAAGATTGTTCCATGTATCCACAAGATATTCACCCATGGATTCTGACTCAACTTGCACCACTAAAGATACATTTTCTTCAATCTGAAAGACATCTTCACTCCCAATATAACAGATTTCTCCATTCTCAATATTACACCGTATTTTATAATAATAAAAAGTTGTTGATGCAACAACCAGTACTCCAATTAAAATCGTCCACTTTAATATTTTTTTCAATTTTATCACCACGCATACATCATACCAAAATTTGAGTTGGACTTACATAACTTTAATGAAAAAGGACCGATTTTATAACCGGTCCTTTGAATAACATTGTTTAATTTAAATTAGCTTAACACATAACTCAAAGTAAAGAGCAGTGTTGAAACATACATAATTGGGTGAATTTTCTTAGCATTTCCCAAAGCAATTTCAACAACAATAAATGAGAAGAATCCAAATGCCAAACCATTTGAGATGCTGTATGAAAGTACTGTCATCAAGACTGTAAAGAATGCAGGAATGGCATGTCTTAGGCTTGTCCATTCAATTTCTGCAAAGGATCCTGCCATGAGAATACCCACAATTACAAGCGCTGGCGCTGTTGCTTGTGAAGGCACAAGTCCAACAACAGGAGCCGCAAAGATACTTAAGAAGAAAAGTCCCGACACAGTCACAGCTGTTAATCCTGTACGACCTCCTGCTTCAATACCCGCAGAACTTTCGACATAGGTCGTTACGTTTGAGGTTCCCAAGATGGCACCAATTGAAGATGCAACTGAGTCCGCAAACAAACCTTTGTCAAGTCGTGTTGAAATTCCAGTACCATGGATCATTTTTTCTTCATCTTCTTTCGTGAAGATTCCAGAACGTCGACCGGTACCAATGAAGGTTCCAATGGTATCAAATGTATCAGCCATACTGAATGCAAATACAATGGATAGGGATTGGAATAATGAATGATTCTTAAATAAGCTTACAATACCATCTTTGGACAATGCCTTACCAAATGTTGAGAAGAAGTCATTGAAGATTGCACCATAGCTTACGTTACCCAAGTCACTGAGACCGCCAAGGTCAACAATATTCATAGGGATACCCACAAGTGTTGTAACCAAAATACCGATGAGGATTGCACCTTTAACACCGCGAATCATGAGAACCAAAGTAACAACCAAACCAATTAGGAATAAAAGGATGCCTGGGTTTTTAATGAAGTTTTCAGCCAACTCAGGAACACCTGCTCCAAAGCTAAGAATGCCCACATTGAGCAAACCAATATAAGCGATAAACAATCCAATACCAGCACCGATGGCTTGTTTGAGTGTTTCTGGAATTGCAGCAATTAAATGCACACGAATTCGAGTCACTGTAATTAAGATATTGAATACACCACATAGAAACACCATTGCAAGGGCTTCATAAGGGGTATAACCAAGCTTAAATACAACTGTATACGTAAAGAATGCGTTCAAACCCATTCCTGATGCTTGTGCGTAAGGTAGATTTGCGAATAAACCCATAATCATGGTACCCACAATTGCAGCCAAGATGGTCGCAATATAGACTCCATTTTGTGGTAGTCCTGTTTCTGCCAGCATTGCTGGGTTCACAAACAAGATGTAAGCCATTGTGAAGAAGGTTGTAAAACCTGCCATCACTTCTGTGGAAACGGTGGTACCGTTTTCCTTCAGTTTGAAGAATTTCTCCATACTTTCGTTTTCCTCCTCTGATTCACATCAAACCAAATAAAAAAGATCGGGGAAAACGATCTGAAAATGTTTCCACCACGATTGTCAGGACATTTACGGTGTCCTGGTAGATACTACTTGACCATATTACAAGTATTAAATTTGGTATGTAAATACAAAACAAGTATATGAAATTTATGTGAAGCTGTCAAACGATTTGGGGTAAATAATCATTATTTGTTGAAAATGCCCAAAAGAGAACGCTTACGCTTCCCAAACTCACGAATATCACGCATTCTTTGAAGCGAAACCTCACGTCCCTTTTGCAGTACCACATCACTTTTCCCAAACTCAAATACCCAAATTTCTCCGATATCCACATTCAACATCAAATCAACTTGAGGTGCCAATAGATTGTTAAAACTATCCACCATTAAATCATAAATACGATTGCTCAAGGCCGTAAAGGAGTCATATTGTTCAAACTTTGTTTCCGAAGTCATCGTGACTGCCGCAATCTTGTCTATGCCATAGGCATCTAATAACTCAGATGGCAGGTTCATTTTAATACCCCCATCCGTCAATAGATAATCATTAAAAGGACAACCTGCAATAACCAAAGGGAACGAACAAGAAGCACGCACTGCTTTTGCTAACGAAATATCCGTAACCACATCCCATTCGGGTTTTGCTTTAAACTGATTTGGATGTGAAACAAACACCACAATTTTACCGGTGATGATATCCACTGAAGGAATGGCCAAAGGAATCTTGACATCAGAGATATGAAAGTCCCCGACTTCTTTGATTATAATATTTTCAATCACTTCCCCATCCACATAGCCACCATGAATCTTTTCTTTTGAAAAGGGCAACAACTTATAACTGGGTAACACAAATAAACGCGATTTCACCAATTCTGTTTCAATCCGAATGGCAAGTTCTGTCATTTCATCCGCATCCATACCCAAAGATAATAATGCCGCAATAGCCGATCCCATCGATGTTCCAGATACAGCCTCAAAAGTCACATCCGCATCTGAAAAAGCCTTTAATATAGGCAATTGTGCGAAAGATTTAATGCCCCCACCCGAAAGTGCAATCCCCTTTTTTTCCATATTTTTACCTCACTTTAATTAGTTTTACTTATTATAACATGATACAATGAACCCAGGAGTGATACGATGACAGAAATTTATATAATACTACTCTTAATTATCCTAATTTTAGTTGTTTTGATGGTTTTAATTTTAAGTCAAAAGAAAAATTTAACCCAAGCCATTCAAACCAAACTGGATCAAGATAATCAAGAAAACAAAATCCTAACTTACAAACAAAATATAGAAATGTTAGAAGGCTTTGACAAAAAGGTACATGAAATGATTGAACGTAATCTCAGTTTTGAAAGAGAAACCACCAAAAATTTCCAGGATTTTTATCAAAATCTAACCCGTTCCTTGGGTGAATCATTTGATAAACAACACCAAGTCCTTGAAACGCGCTTAAACAAAATTGACACCAAAGTTAATGAAAGTTTGGAGGAAGGATTTGAGAAAACACAAAAGACTTTTACCAATATTGTAGAACGTCTCAGTAAGATTGATGAAGCCCAAAAGAAAATTGAAGCACTCTCAACTGATATTGGAGACCTCCAATCTGTATTAACCGATAAAAGCGCACGCGGTGCTTTTGGGGAAGTCAATCTCAACCAAATACTGAAGGCGGTTTTTGGGGATAAAAATGATCGCATCTTTAGAATTCAACACCAATTCTCTACTGGTGTACGCGCTGATGCGGTGTTATTTACACCTGAACCTTTGGGAACCATCGCCATTGACGCAAAATTTCCTTTGGAGAACTACCAAAAAATGGTCAGTTTTCCCCTAAATTCTCTTGAATCTTCAAACTACGAAAAAATCTTTAAGGCCGATGTTAGAAAGCACATTGATGATATCTCTAATAAATATATCATCCATGAAGAAACATCCGATCAAGCTTTAATGTTTTTACCGGCAGAAGCCATCTTCGCCTATATCAACGCATATCATCCTGATTTAATTGCTTACAGTCAAAAGAAAAGGGTATGGATCACATCCCCAACAACCTTAATGTCAACACTCACAACCATTCAAACCATTATGACCAACATGGAGCGAGATAAATATGCTAAGGAAATTCAAAATGAGTTGATCAAACTCAAGCTTGAATTTGATCGCTATCGAGACCGTTGGGATAAACTGAGTGGCAGTATTGACCGCGTCAGCAAAGAAATCAAAGACATTAATGTTACAACTCAAAAAATCACAAACCGCTTCGATGCCATTTCCAATGTGGAATATAAAGGTATTGAAGAGATTGAATCAGAATAATAGCACAAAAAAGACGCCTCGGCGTCTTTTATGCTGCTTTTTGAATGGTTTCCAAGAAGACAGACATGGGTTGGTTACCCACAAAATCATGGGTTTCATTGATCACAATCTTTGGAACCGATGAAACATTGTATTTGGCTGATTCCTTATGGAATGTTTGGGCTTCAATCATTTCTGCTTTAACATAGGGGTTCAACATCGCAATACGATGGGCCTTAGTCACTGCACCTGGGCAGTGTGGACAAGATAATGTCACAAACACTTTAATATTGGTTTCAGTATCAATGGCTTTAATTGTTGCCACTGTTTCTTCATCTAAGTCTAAGGGTTTTCCTGACATATCCACCAAGGCTGCGAGTAAAGAATTGATTTCATGTCCCGCTGGGATACCGTTGAATCTAACCCCTTTATCTTCTTGATTCTTATCTAAGACAACGATTGTAGGAGATAAACGCACACCATATTGGGCTCCTTTTTCGATATCTTCAATTAGTTCATAATGAATCTTATCGTTGAGTGTAGACATTTCACTTAAGAGTTGGTGTGTTTCTTGACAGGTATCGCATGTCAAAGATGCCACAAACAGTTTCACATAGACATCATCCACCATATCTTTTAGAATATCCCCCAACATTTTTCTAACATCTTCATTTAAAAATTGACTCATATTATTTTTCCTCCATCTTCATAATATAGTTTGACGCACTTAAGGCCGCAATCGCACCTTCGGCTGTTGCCGTAATAATTTGTTTATAGGGGTTGTCTGTGACATCTCCTGCTGCATATAAGCCTTCCAAACTGGTTGATCCATATTTATCGACTTTGATGTATCGATTGTCATCCAGCACAACCAAATCCTTGACCAAATCACTATTTGGATCTTGCCCAATTTCAATAAATACCCCTTGAACTTCCCGTTCAACAATCGTATCGTCGTGTTTGATTAAGACCGATGTTACCTTATCAGATCCTTTTATTTCTTGGAGTGTTGAGCCCAGTTCATAGGTTATATTGGGTCTATCCATCATCCGGTCCAACAAGATCTTTTCTGCTCTAAAGGTTGAGCGATGGACTAAGTGTACATGGGTTGCCCAATTGGATAAGTCAAGAGCAGCTTCAACAGCAGCATCACCCCCACCCACAACCACAACATCTTTATCTTTAAAGAAGGCTGCATCACATATGGCACAGTATGAATTACCCTTGCCCTCAAATTCAAGTTCACCTGGAATACCCAATTTACGATGGGTCCCACCGGTTGCGATAATGATTGTTTTGGATTTTAAGATTTCCTTCATATCCAGGGTTAGCTGAAAGTATCCATCCTTTTTCTCAATGTTTTCTACTTTACGATTTTCTAGAATATCAATCTCAAATCCTGAGACATGCGCATGAAACTTCTCAGTCATGTCTGTCCCATGTATCGATTCAAAGCCCAAGTAATTCTCAACCGCATTGGTGATGGCCACTTGACCGCCGCGATCTTTCATAATGAGTAAGGGTCTTAAACCTTTGCGGTACATATAAAGGGCCGCATTGTATCCAGCAGGTCCCCCACCCACAATGACACTATCCCATATCACATTTGGATCTAAAGTAATAGATTGTTGGGTTGCCATAATATTTAATTCCACATTTGTCACCTCTTAAATCCATTATAAAGGGGACAGA
Source organism: uncultured Erysipelothrix sp. (assembly GCA_947631935.1). Taxonomy (GTDB): domain Bacteria; phylum Bacillota_I; class Bacilli_A; order Erysipelotrichales; family Erysipelotrichaceae; genus Erysipelothrix. Next base: position 36,796 of record CANRNG010000004.1, on the reverse strand, counting down.
TGTTGAATGCCATTAGAATGCTCACAAATAAAAAAAGCTCACGCGTTAGGTGAGCCTTGATATTAATCTAAATCTTCGCCATCAGAAGCAATGACTTTCTTATACCAATCAAAGGAACGCTTCTTAGAACGTTTATAAGTACCGGTACCATCATCTTGACGGTCTACATAGATAAACCCGTAACGTTTACTCATTTCGCCTGTGCTGGCACTCACAAGGTCAATGGGACCCCATGTGGTATAGCCGATGACCGGAACACCATCTATATTAATCGCATCCCGCATGGCTTCAATATGAGAGCGCAGATAATCAATACGATAGTCATCATTGATAGATCCATCTGCTTCAACGACATCTTTGGCGCCCAAACCATTCTCAACAACGAATAAAGGTTTTTGGTAACGATCATAGAGTGCATTCATAGTAATTCTAAATCCAAGGGGATCAATTTGCCAACCCCATTCACTGGATTCAAGATAAGGGTTCTTAACACCCGCAAACATATTTCCTGCAGTCTTCTCAATTTCTGGGTCAGTTGAAGTAACCTTGCTCATATAATATGAGAAAGAAATAAAGTCAACCGTATATTCTTTGAGCAGTTCTAAATCATTGGGTTCCATTTCAATCTCGATCCTCTCACGCTCAAACTCTTTAAGCGCATATCTAGGATATTCCCCTCTAGATTGGACATCCACAAAGAAATAACTCTCACGCTCTTTTTGAAGTGCTTGCCAAACATCCTCAGGATTGGGTGTATAAGGATAGGTGCTTCCCGCCGCCAACATACATCCAATTTGGATATCAGGATCAATTTCCCGGGCAATCTTCGTTGCTAAAGAAGAAGCCACCAATTCATGGTGAATGGCTTGGTACTTGGCTTGTTTTTCATCTTCTTCTGGTAAAATTTCTAAACCAGCACCCATAAATGGCGCAAATAAAATAACATTGATTTCATTGAAAGTAATCCAATATTTAACCAATCCTTTATAACGCGTAAAAAGCGTGGTTACTAAGTTCTCATAGAAACCAATGAGCTTACGATTTTTCCAACCACCATACTCCTTAATTAAATGCATTGGACAATCAAAGTGGGTAATGGTTACAAGCGGTTCAATATTATATTTCTTCAATTCCTTAAAGACATCTTCATAGAATTGAAGTCCCTTTTCATTGGGTTTATCCTCATCCCCTTTGGGGTAGATTCGACTCCAAGCAATCGACATTCTAAAGGTCTTAAAGCCCATTTCAGCGAAGAGCTTAATATCTTCTTTATAATTATAATAGAATTGAATGCCTTCTTTTGCGGGATAATGTTCGCCCTCTATAAAACCATCCACAAGTTTTTTACCTGTGATTACAGGAAAGCGCAACTCACCATGCGGAATCACATCCACATTCGCCAAACCACGACCATCCACATCATATGCACCTTCTATCTGGTTTGCGGCAGTTGCTCCACCCCATAAGAAGTCTTTTGGAAATTTATGCATAAACTAAATCCTCCTTTTAATACTTACATTATACAGGATTAAAGACATTGTTTTTAGTCAAATTACCGACAATTTAAAAACACGTGTTGATAACCTTCTATGGTGACTCTTGAATGAAATTTTATGAGGTAGGAGTCATTCATTGACATAATTCTGTATCCTTAAGCCATGATATATTTTATTAGAAATCATGTGGTGGTAATTTCTTGTCCACCTTGCACCATTGAGCGTATCGTGTGTGCTATAAAATCTGAAAACAATAAACCTATAAAAAGAGCAAATGTATTTTTAAAAAATTATTTATCTTGGCTTATTACAAGACGTCTATTTCCAATTATCACATTACTTGGATCGTAACGCTGGTTTAGAAACATACAATAAATTATATTCCTAGCTGTATACTTGAATTTCACCAAATTCATCTAATATTAACTAACTAAATTATATCCGTTCTCAGTGGGAAATATAATAGATTGCTTTGGATCGTGTAAAATAGGTGTGGATATGAAAAAGGGTTTTCAAATCAAATTACTGACAATTTTAGAAATGGCTGAATTTCCAATCTCAAAATACTGAGATAACTGTTTCTGCGTTACATTAAGATTCGCATACACATGGCGGATGACTGCATTGCGCACGTTTAAATCCTCCAACATATGTAACGTTTCATAAGTCTCTAATACATAGTCCTTAATATAGGCTTCCATTTCTGAAGTGGTGGTTTTCTTTAAATACTTGGTTTGAATATCTATACCTTCATTCACCTTAGAAATAAAAGGTAAAGGAAGATTCATTGTTGGATCATAGAAACAATAGTGACAGGTTTCATAGCGTGGATCTGAAATCATGGCTTCCATCGTTTTTTCAAGTGTTTTTAAGTCATAAATGGGTTCACTGATATAGCGTCTGGAAAATAAATTATCAACATCATCACGATATAAAGCATACGAAATAGAAATGGCTTGCATGATTGAAGCAATACTTCGATTGTTGCAATTTAAAACAATCCAAAAAGCATCTGGATCCAATAAACAATAGCCATAAATGTCATAACCAAACTTATCTTTATTCTTTTCTAAAAGTTCCATAAAGAATTTACGATCTGCTTGATTTCTAAAGATTGGGACTTCTGTTTTCTGTTTAATTGAGAAAACAGAGGTCTTCTGTAATTTTCTGGGCTGTCTTGCCATCCTTATCACCTTAAAATTATCTTAACATGGGCAATATCTGTCCCCAAAGCAATATGCACTTTCATTGAAAAAGCCAAGACCTTAGAATATTATTTAGATGCAAAGGAGGTCAACGACATGGATTTAAAATATTTGTTTGAACCAGAAGTTTTAGAAAACGCAGTTCAAATACTCAACGAAAATCGCATCAAAGTTTTAGATGAATCTTGTTATAGCGTTAAAGCTTTGGTCTATGATCACTACTATTTCTTAGTTCAACTTAGATTCAATGTTGACCACAGTGTTGTCTATCTCTCCATCACCAAAGATGGCATTTCAGAGTATGACCCATTCAAATGCCCCTATGCAGCTGCACTCATGTTGAGTATGGCCCTTGAAGATAAGTATGAACTTACCTGTAGTCTTGATTTCAATATCCAATGCGAACTCGACCAAGATAATAGCTATTTCGCATCGAATTTGGACCAAATCATTTGTTATCACACGATACTCAATGATTTAACCCGACACATCTTGCGTATTCAGAACTATAACACAGAAAACAGGCTTCCTGTCTTCAGTCAAAGCATCGATAACTTATTTGAATATTTTGATGCCATTCATGAAGAAAGACCTCAGTTGGTTGCTATCCAAACATTCTTACACCTCTATTCGCAATTAACCTTTGATTTTGAAAACAAAGACATTCATTATGCGATCTTAGATGAATGTAACCACCGCATTGATCGTATCATTCGTTCTTTAACGAACCCATTCCATCGCTACTATTACCAAGCGATATTATTAAACGATACCTTTATTTATCCGTATTTAAATGACTATAATAAAACCAGTCCGCTTTCATCTAAGAAAGCACATCATCACTAAAAAAGCTGCATTCGTGCAGCTTTTACTTTTCATAAATTCTTTCAATGCGCATTCCCAAATTCGTCAACAGAATATAAGGAATGACACCCAATTTTTTAGAGACTGTGGCCAGGGTACGATTGGGACCAATCAATTCCACTTCATCCCCAATTGAAACCTGTTCATCCACTTCAATCATCATTTGGTCCATACATATTTTACCCAAGATGGGATAGGGTTTACCTTTGATATAAACATCCAACCCGCTGTTTCTAATATCAAATCCATCCGCATATCCGATGGGACACATGCCATAGCATGTGTTTGTTTTTGCAGTATAGACACCATTATATCCAACGGACTCCCCTTGATTTAAGGTATCCATATGCATGACTTTCGTAAACAAACTTAAAACCTCTTTTAAGCCATCTCCAAAATCACTGTATCCATATAGACCAATCCCAACACGACTTGCGTTTAAGATTGGGTCTGAAACAGACAATGCACCATGCGAATTGCTGGCATGGATATATTTATAATCATATTCACTCGCAACAACCCATTCTTTAAATAAAAAGAGTTGGTCCAAAGTCTTCTGTTTGTTTTCTTCACTACTTGTGAAATGGGTATAGATGCCTTCGATATCATGTTTGGTGTGTAGGGCTTGTTTCAAGCTTTCGATTGTTTTAAATCCAAAGCGATTCATTCCCGTATTCACTTCTATATGAACCCTGACTTTAAAAGGGAGTGATTCAAAATCATTGAGTTGGGCTAAAGAACCCAAAGTATAAATGAACTGCGGATGATGATATTTTTCAATTTCATCAACTTCACCGACCCCAAATATTAAAATATCAGCTTTAATATGATCCACAATGTGTTTGGCTTCATAAATAGACGAAACACAAAACACTTTAACCCCTTCATTTTCAAGATGTTTTGAGACTTCAATATCGCCATGGCCATAAGCATTGGCTTTCACCACTGCGAAAATTTCTGTCTTACTTTTGTTTCTAAAAGTTTGCAGATTGTGACTCAAATGATTCAAATTAATTTTCGCGAAATTCTTCATTATAAAAACCGAGAATAACCATAGGCAGTATAAACTGCGATTGCATTATAGATAAGCGTGATAATACTATTGACACCCCCGCCAAGAAGGATATTTAAAGTTGATCTGTAGACTTCTGGCATAAACAATGCGTAAATTGGGAAACCCAGCGCAATCACTTCAGAAATAAGAACCATAAAAACTCCCAAAACACCGCCCAGAATACTGAACTTGGTTTGAACACCCCGTCCAATTTTTTGAATGGTCATTCCCAAAAGATACCCTGCACCAATATTAATAATCGCAAATCCCAAACCGGTTGATTGGCCAATCCATAGACTTATTTTTCCTGATAGAATTCCCAATACAATTGCAGCTATAATACCTACCGCAACCGCCAATCCAAAACGTTGTCTCTGTGTTAATCTTCGTGTGTTAAATACTTCCATGTTTCCACCTCCATATTAGTTTATCATATTTTAATGAAAACCATCACAAAAACATATTTAGGTGTTATAATCTAAACATGAATCAAAAACTCAAAAACTATATCTACAACATATTAAGTGGATTAATATTCGGACTTTCGATCAACCTATTGTTGATGCCACTGGGACTCTATAACGGAGGATTTACGGGTATCGCACAACTTCTAAATGGAGTTTTCGTTGATCTTTTAAAAAACCCCAATATAAATCTAACCGGTTTCTTAACCTTTTTAATTAACTTACCGGTCTTCATTTTTGCTTATAAACGCATGTCAAAAAGCTTTGTGACCTTGTCTTTGGTTATGATTGTAACCCAAACACTTTCCATGTCATTCATTCCTATTCCAAGTGCGCCATTTGTGGGCGATACCTTTGTTGGAATCTTATTGGCCGCTTTAGTCGGTGGTTATGGTGTTTCGTTGGCTTTTAAGGGGCGTGGCTCTGGAGGCGGTATGGATATCATTGGTCTATATATGTCTCAAAATAAAAAAGGCAGTGTGGGTAAAGTTTATCTTGTGATGAACTCCATGATTTATTTGGTTTGTTTTATCTTATTTGATTTTGAAACGGCCATTTATTCGCTAATTTATTCCCTTATTTTCTCGTTTACCTTGGATAAATTCCACCACTCCAACATTGAAGTTTCGGTTATGGTCTTTACCCAAAACAGTGAAATCAAACATATTATCAATCAAGAAATGGTTCGGGGCGCAACGTATTGGCAGGGATATGGTTCATTCACCAAACATCCAATGGAAGTTTTTGTTTCCATTGTCAGTCAGGAAGAAGTTCCTACCATTAAAAAAATCGTACATAAACATGATCCAAAAGCGTTTATCATTATCACTGAAAACTTAAAAATTGTGGGTGGTTTTGAGAAACGTCTGATCTAATTGAGGAGGAAAAAACATGAGAGTTCCTGAGTATAGCGGTAATTTACGCTCTAATTTTATTCACGTTCCCAAAGAAATTGAAAAAGCCAATGGTATTCGTATCTTTGGTCGTTTGATTAAATCGATTATCTTTACAACCGATGTCGCGATTATTCGTAATTGTAATGCTGACGCTGTAATTGCCATTTACCCCTTTACCCCACAACCCATCATTACCCATTCCATTATAATGGGATCTGACTTACCTGTATTTGCGGGTGTTGGCGGGGGCACAACCCGGGGTTCACGTGTCTTATCACTGGCTGTGGATGCGGAACAACAAGGGGCCATGGGTGTTGTCTTAAACTCACCTACTCGTAATGAACTGATCGCATCACTCAAACAACGTTTGGAAATTCCAATCATCATTACCGTCACATCTGAACATGCTGATATTCAAGGGCGTCTTGATAGTGGTACTTCCATCTTCAACATTTCATGCGGTGCCAAAACTGCAGCCGTGGTCAAAAAGATTCGCGATGCCTATCCTGAAATTCCAATTATCGCTACCGGTGGACCCACCGGAGCATCAATTACCGAAACCATTGAAGCTGGGGCGAATGCGATTACCTACACACCCCCTTCCACATCTGAACTATTTAAAGAGATGATGGAGCGCTACCGCGCGTTATAATTTTAAAAATATGATACACTAAATAGAAGAGGTGAATGAAACATGAAACTAACAATCAGTAAAGAAGCTGCAGCGTGGTATATCCAGGAAATGGAACTCCAAGCTGGAGATAGTATTAAATTTTTTGGAAAGGTCTATGGTAAAGATGGATTCTCTTTTGCTTTAGCAAAAATGGAACCTTCTCGCCCAGAAGTAGAAGTCATCATTGATGACGTGCGTTTCTACGTAGAGCGCGCCGATGCTTGGTTCTTCAGTGAACAGGATTTGGACATTACCTTAGACACAGAAAGAAATGAACCTACATTATTGAGAAAGTAATCACACCGATTACTTTTTTTAATGTATAATATATAAAAATAGAAGGAGCATCCCCATGCAAAAAATAAAAATTAACGATCTCATAGATTATCAATTTATCTCACTACTATCAGCCAACCCCTCAAAGACAAACCATGCCTACGTCCTATCTAAACCCAATATAGGCGAAAACAACTACCAATCCACCCTTTATGTGGGAACACATAAAGCCTTGGACTTAGAAACATCCAAATCATACTTTTGGGAAACAGACACCTCTCTTTTGATTCCTTTTGCGAAAAATGAAGACGAGAAACAAGCTCAAAAGGAAATGAAAACCATTTTGTATCGCTATGATCTTAACTTGAAATCATTTGAATATCTAACAACCCTTTATGTCCCAGTTTACAACTTGATTGTGGTGAATGAAGAGACTTGGATTATTCAAACCAGTCTATCTGAAAAAGAACATGTACTGTATGAGGATCCTGCCAATCGTGATGATTATTTAAAGCAAGTCAAAGACCAGGATCTTTATGAAATCATTGAGACCATTCCTTTTTATTCAGATGGTGGCACTTTTACCAGAAGCCAAAAAGGACAAATCTTAAGCTATAACCCAAAAACCAAAGTCTATACAAACCTTTTTGATAAAGATATCTCCGCAAGGGTTTTATCTTACAACAAACATACAAAAAAACTTTACATCCTCGCAAAAGAATTTACGCAAGTATTGGACTTCTATAGTGATGCATATACCTATCATGTAGAAACCCAAGAACTCAAAAAAGTATATGAAAATGACAACGCACTTGCGATTGGTGATTTCTTCGAATTGAATGAAACAACCTACCTCTTTGCGAGTGACAATAAGAAATATGGTATCAACCAAAACAGTGACTTTTATCTTTTAAAAGAAGGTGTCGCAACCCGTCATACGGATTTTGGACGTTCATCCTATAATTCAACGGGTTCTGATGTTAGATTGGGTGGCAATGTATCAACCCATATTATTGCAGATAAATACTACTTTGTGGGAACGTATCAAGACCGCACAGTTCTTTATCAATTTGATGGTACACTCACCGAAATCTATGCACCCAAAGGATCTATTGATGGCATCTTATTCTTAGAAGATACCGTATTGGGTGTAGGCTTATTTGATAATAAACTACAAGAACTCTATCACTTTAATTTAGAGGATGACAGTTATACACAAATCACGAACCACAATACCGACGCACTCAAAGACAAGTATGTCGCAAAGCCCATCTATCACAACATTGTGGATGGTGAAGACCAAATGGATGGTTGGGTTTTACTCCCTGAAAACTATGATCAAGAAAAGAAATATCCTGCAATTTTGGATATCCATGGGGGTCCTAAAACTATCTATAACGAAAACTTCTTCCATGAGATGCAAGTGTGGGCCAATGCTGGATATATCGTATTCTTTTGTAACCCACGGGGTGGCGATGGCTATGGTGATGATTTTGCGGATATTCGTGGCTTATATGGCTCTATTGACTACCAAGACATCATGGACTTTACTGACTTTGTGCTTAAAAACTACGCAATTGATGAAAATCGTATGGGTGTAACAGGCGGTTCTTATGGTGGTTTCATGACCAATTGGATTGTTTCACATACCGATCGCTTTAAAGCAGCCGCGACCCAACGTTCCATTTCCAATTGGATTTCATTCTATGGAACTTCTGATATTGGATATTACTTTGGGCCTGACCAAACAGATGCAGACCCTCTTGATGATTTCGAAAAAGCTTGGGAACATTCTCCACTCAAACATGCTCGCAATATAAAAACACCCCTCTTATTTATTCATTCCGACCAAGATTATCGTTGTCCTATTGAACAAGCGATGCAACTTTATACGGTCGTCAAAAAACAAGGAGTGGATACACGTTTTGTTTGGTTTAAAAATGAAAACCATAATCTATCAAGAGGGGGTAAACCCAAATCAAGAATCAAACGTTTGGAAGAAATTACCCAATGGATGGATCTATATTTAAATGAAAAATAACCGTTTAAAAAGACTCGATATTTTGATGTATATCATTGCCATCTTCATGGTTTTGATTGTTGTCTTCAATCTTGATCGCAATTTCATCTATGTTTTGGGAACCTGTTTCTTCCTAGTTATGGCATATAAAGCATGGCTGGTTTGGAAAAATTCGAAATAACTTTCAACAAAAAAAGGGCAATTGCCCTTTTTTAAATTAATAACATATATAAAAGTGTTGAAATCGCAATACTTAAGACAGTATTTTCTTTCCAATAATAAGTCCCCACACAAACAAGGGATGCAATGATTGTGGCCCATAGATTATGAACACCCACATCCTTAAAACTATAGACAACCAAAAGTGAAATGGTTGCGTAGGGTAACATATCGATTAATATACCCAAGCGTTCAGGCATTTCTCTATTTTTAAAAAAGATAAAAGGAATGGCACGGGTTAATAAGGTACCCAACGCAATCACCATTAAGGTTAGATACATCATTTCACTTCACCTCTTAGTCCCAGTGCAATCACAATACCAATCATGGAAGGAATGATGAAATATTGTGGACTGAATATCAGCAAACATATCGCACTTATCAACAAACCCATAAACATGGGAAGGTATTGTTTATCCTTGAGTTTATCCATAAATATAACCAAGAATAAAGCCGTCATTGAGAATTCTATCCCTGCAGTTGAGAAGGGAATCATCTTCCCAAAGAAATACCCAAAGACAGTCCCAATGATCCAATAACATTGATTGAGCCACATTATATGAAATATGGTATCCCCTGGTTTTTCATTGATAATCAGTGAGTAGGTTTCATCTGTCAGCGCAAAAATCATATAGAGTTTCTTTAAACCCATTTTTTTAAAAGGCTTCAACATCGAGATGCCGTAAAATAAATGACGGGCATTGATAGACAAGGTCAAAATGAAAACTTGAATTAAAGAAATTGGATTCACCAAGACCCCAATGGTCGCAAATTGCATGGAGCCCGCATAAATAAAAATGCTCATAAAAAGCGCAACCCAAATTGAAAAGCCGTTGGATTCAACTAAAATCCCAAAAGCACTTCCCAAAAATATATATCCTGCCATCACAGATACCGTTTTTACAATACTTTCTCTCACATCGTTTATCTCCCAATTATTTATATTATGGTATGTATAATCCACATTTTTGTCAAGTTATGTTATAATATTCACGCGGGGCTGTCATGGTTTCGACAGGTGATCGTTTGAAATAGACTGCAGTGGTGTGGTGACCTTATCACCAACAAAAATATCTGGAAACAGTAATTACGCATTCGCTGCTTAATTAACGCTTAACTAAGCTTGCAGCGCCATCTATTAAGACGCCTTTCCTTGTGGCTTTATAGATTGGGATAACCAAAGAAGGAATAAGCTGTACTTGACTTCGCAGTACGGACGAAAATCTATAGAAGGATATCATGCATGATCTTTGTTTGTTTCAAAGTGTTTGATGTAATCTAGAAATAAAATAAACTGTAGACGTCTATTTGTGGGACATTGCTTGGACGCGGGTTCAAATCCCGTCAGCTCCACCATAAGAGATAAATGGATTCAATCCTTCTTGGATTGAATCTTTTTTATTGTATTACGTTATTTATTACAAGTGTTTTTTTATTTTGTTGGTACCCAAATCACGTTTGATTAATGCATTCTCAACTCGAGATTCGACAACATGCTTACCTTTTCTTAAAGTTTAGCCAATCTCTAAGTACTTCCTCAGCCAATCATAAAGGATTTTAGGGTTGATACCTATGTTCTCTGCAATTTGACCATTAGTAAGCTTACTTGTCCAACTTTCATGAAGCAAGAGATTACGTAGCTGGAGTACTTTTTGAAATCGCTTTTTTCTCAGCCACGTCTGCCCTCCTTTGATTGTATTAAAAAGACCCGATTGGGTCTAAATGAAATTACTTTATTTTTTCTAATATGGTTGCAGGCGAAAGATAAATTAACAAATCGTGTTTGCTATCATTCTTATATGGAATACCCTTGCTATCAGCATGCAAAGTAAATCCATGTTTTTCGTAAAAAATTCTTAATTTAGGATCGTCTTTACATTCTAAGTAGATTAATTTAAATGGAATTGCAATATAAGCTGCTTTCATTCTACGAAAAGCGTAGTGCAAGATATCTTTCCCTGAAATTAGAGCACCCCCATGTGCTTTTTCAGAGTAGTTCTTTCCTAATTGACCTAATAATAAAGCAGGCAGTGGTTGGTTAACAAAAAACTGATGTCCAGAAATTTCTTTTCTCTTCTTGCGACTAACACCTTCAGTAAAATTAAAAGGTTTTTGCGCAATAGAATAATATCCAACTAAAATTAGAGCATTATCGTCCCCGTGAGCAAAAATTAAACTTGTTCTCGAAATATAATTCTTTTCAAAAATTATTGATTTCTCTTTAAGAAAATACTCTACGTCATTATTCAAGTTGTTACCATTTTTACTACAAGAAAAGTCGGAGACAATTTGATGGAATTTTTCCTCTCCGACTTCTGATAACAAATCATTTAATGCTATTTCTTTGTATCTAATCATCTAATCACATAAATCTATTTAAACTTAAAATTCTTAATATCTTCCTTCTCGAGTGGTTCGACCTTCTTAACACCCTCAGTGTTTGGTTTTGAACTCTTTCTCAATATTTGAGAAAGTGAATCCGCAGATTTTCGATTTACTGTTACTGATGATGTAAAACTACTTGTTGCCATATACATCTTCCTCTCTTTGTATACACATTTTACCATGGTTATCTATAATTAAATATGTGAAATAATCATAAAATAGGAGTATTTCACACAATTTCGAGTCTTTTTAACGTTTTTAATTCGTTAGACAACGCTTTTAATTCTTCTTAAATACTCTGTTTAGATATTTTTGAATTATACCCTCTTCGCCTGAAACGTGTGTCGTTTAAAGAAATCACTGAAGAAGAAGTTGAACAATTAAAGCGGTCTTATTTTCCACTCACGCTTTGGGCTTAATTCTAAAAGAATACGACTTAAAAAATGATCCTGAATACTGCTGCGGTTTCAAAAATGGAGAAAGTATTGCTTACGAAGATTACCCAAAAATAATTTCAGAAGATAAAGATATCGCGATAAAGATAAATAAAAAAAGATAACCCCAGGAGCAAAGGCATCTCGACTTGCGTCTTACTGGCACTGCCAGCCCAGCTGAATCCTTCTCAAGTTATTTTTGATTAAATTATACCATGGTAGATAATAGAGTCAATTGCTTCCGTCACCAAAATCATAAGAGATAATTGGTAAAGCCATTCTTCCTAATTAATATTTAGATAGAGACATAATAAAGCGGTATATCATATAGTTGACAACCAGTTTAATATGAATATAAACTGGACTGAGATCCGGGTCGTCCTTAGCGCCGCTTGGACCTATAGTGATATAGGTCTTTTTTTATTATATTACATTATTTATCACACGATTGATTAAATAAGTGCAATTGTTTGTAAGTTGGGTGTGATTGTGCTATTATTTAGAAAATCGATGGAAGTCATCCGTTTTGGGTGGCTTTTATTGTGTTAAGAAGGAGAATACATGCGTACATTTAAAGAATTAGAATTATCAAGTGACATATTAAAAGGTCTAGAAACAATGGGTTATGCCCAACCTACTACGATACAAGAAGAAGCGATTCCACTTTCACTACAGGGCATTGATATATTAGGTCAATCCAAAACAGGTTCAGGAAAAACTGCTGCTTTTGCGATACCCAGTTTAATGCAAGTTAAACCCGAATTAAATCAACCCCAAGTTTTGATTGTGGCACCCACAAGAGAGTTAGCCCTTCAAATTACGGATGAGATGAAGCGCATCTCAAAATTCATGGATGGCGTTTTTTACGCAACACTCTATGGTGGAGAGCCCATTGCCCGTCAATTTAAAGACCTTAAGAAAGCACAAGTCATTATTGGTACACCAGGACGTTTGCTTGATCATATTAAGCGAAAAACCTTAAATCTAAAACATTTAAAAGTCGCAATCCTAGATGAAGCCGATGAAATGTTGAGTATGGGATTCTTAGAAGACATCCAAGAGATTCTTAAAAAAACACCCGTTGAAAAACAAACACAACTTTTCTCAGCAACCATGCCAAAGTCAATCATTAACTTAAGTAAAGAATTTTTGGTCGACCCCCAAAAGATTACAGTTAAAGATACATCAGTACCAGGAAGTATTGAACAGTATTACTATGAAGTAATCGGAAGACAAAAGAAACAAGCAACTGCTACTTTACTAAATTATCACCAAGCTCAAAAAGCCATTATTTTCTGTAATACAAAATCAATGGTCGATGACTTGTCAGGATTTTTAAAAGGATTTGATGTGAAAGCCGGTGCACTCCATGGAGATATGCCCCAAAGTGTTCGTATTCAAGTTCTAAATGAATTTAAGAAATCCCAACTCAATGTGTTGGTCGCAACTGACGTTGCAGCCCGTGGTATTGATGTTGATAATGTTGATTTGGTTGTCAACTTTGACATTCCACAAACCATTGAATACTATACTCATAGAATTGGTAGAACTGGACGTGCAGGTAAGAATGGTGTTTCCCTTACCTTAATTGCAGGAAAACAACAATTCTTCAAACTCAAAGATATCATCCGTCACACCAAACAAGATATCGTTAAACAAGAATTGCCTTCCGCAAATGAAATGAATGATCGTATTATTTATAATAAGGCGCAGGATATTGCTGGAAGTCTTCAAAAACCACTGCATCCATCTGCAGAGAAATTGGTCAAACAATTAAAATCATTGACCCATCTCAATGAAGATGCCTTGCTGTTGGTCATGGCCAATGAGTGGGCACACGGTCTTGAAACGTATGAAGATTTGGGACAACCCAAGAATAAGAAAAAAGATAAGTTCGCAAAACTTACCATTCCTTTGGGTAAAAAACACAAGATTCGTCCTAAGGACTTAGCAAGTGCACTTCAAAGACAATATAAACTTAAAACCATCAACAATATCTCAATCTTTAAACAATACTCCACATTTGAAGTACCAATGAAAGATATGGATCAAATTAAGAATACGAAAAAAGATTTCAACTTCAACAATTTAAATGTTCAAGTCAAAACCTTTAGTGACAAATAGAGCCAAGTGGCTCTATTTTTTTATATATTTAAGAGTTCATTGATGATACTACGGTAAATTGTCATGCCCAAAAATGTATTGCCTTTATAGTTCATATGAACACGATCATCCGATATGGTAGTGGAAGGATATTCATTCATGAGTCCATCAAAAGCAATTTGAGTATCCACAATCGGAACATGTAAATTATTGGCAACTTCCTTCGCTGCTTCACGATACTGATCCATCATTTGGCGCATAGGATCTTCCAAATCCTTCTCTAGAAAATAAGGTGTCCCCAATAAGACTTTAATACCCGCATCGACCATTTGTTTGATGAGCTTTTCATATATCGTTTTATAGGTATCAAGATCAACTTGATCATCTGGGTCAGCCAAGCCATCAAAATTTCTCCAAACGTCATTGATACCAATCATCATAAATACAACATCGGGATTGACATCCAAAACATCTTTTTGGATTCTGGCTTCAAGGTCAGTGACACGATGGCCCCCAATGCCTTGATTATTTACCGAAAACTTATAGGGATGTTCCACAAATAAGCGCGTATCAATATATCGTACGAAACCTTCACCCACATTTTCTTTTGTGTAAACTGGCGCATCCAAATCACGCCCGCATGCTGTAATTGAGTCTCCAAAAAATAATAATTTTTTCATTTTCAAAGTTCTCCTTCTTTTCGCTAAATCCATTGTACCAAAACAATCACTTTAAAAAAAGACCTCAGGAAATCTGTGGCACCTATCAAACACGAAAAAAAGGGAATTATTCCCCTTTTTCATATCCCTTTGGATTATGGGTCTGCCAACGCCAAGAATCTTCACACATCTTCTTGAGATCAAATTTAGCAGTCCAACCCAATTCTTTTTCTGCTTTAGAAGCATCTGCATAACAGGTCGCAATATCACCAGGACGTCTTTCTTTAATCACATAAGGAATGGGTTTACCCACAACCTGTGAAAAAGCTTCAACCATCTCAAGTACAGAATACCCATTACCTGTACCCAAATTATAAATAGAAACACCATCATTTGGGTTTAATTTTTTTAATGCATCCACATGGCCCTTGGCCAAATCTACAACATGGATATAATCCCGCACACCCGATCCATCAGGTGTATCATAATCATCCCCAAAGACGGACAATTCTTTTAACTTACCCACGGCAACTTGTGTAATATAAGGCACCAAGTTATTGGGAATACCCGCTGGATCTTCACCAATTAAGCCTGATTCATGGGCACCAATGGGATTAAAGTATCTCAAAATAACCACATTCCAATTATGATTGGAAACATATAAATCCTGGAGAATTTGTTCCATCATCAATTTGGTTGAACCATAAGGATTGGTTGTACTCAAAGGCGCATCTTCTTTAATTGGAACAATTTCCGGATCACCATATACGGTTGCTGAAGAGCTGAATACAATATTGCGAACATCATTGGCCTCCATGACCTCACACAATGCCAACGTACCAGAAATATTATTATGGTAGTACATCAAAGGTTTTGCGACTGATTCTCCCACTGCTTTCAGTGCCGCAAAGTGAATAACCGCATCAATAGATTCCTTTTTAAAAACAACGTCCAAAGCAGCTTTATCCAAAATATCTACTTCATAGAAAGCCAGTTTTTTATTTGTTATTTTTTCAACACGCTTCAAAGATTCCACTGAAGCATTCACCAAATTATCCACCACAACCACATCATGGCCTGAGTTCAAAAGTTCGACGCAGGTGTGACTTCCAATATATCCTGCACCCCCACTCACAAGTATTTTCATCGTAATTCCTCCTGTTTCATATTTTCAGTTCTATTGTAAAAGTAGTACATAATCCAGCCAATTGCAACTCCCAATAAAATCCCCCCTAAAATATCTGTAGGATAGTGGACATAGACATAGAGTCTTGAGAAAGCCATCAATGCGGCTAAAAATAAAATAATATTTTTATACTTCAGATTCGCCAAATATATTAAGGTCGCAAAAGCAAATGAACTTGCGGTATGACCTGATGGGAAAGAATAACCTGATGGGGTCTTTATAAAGAGCTCAAAACTTGGGTTTGCGATAAAGGGACGTTCTCTTACCACAAGGGGCTTGATTACTTCTTCAACCAACACCAACTCCAACAATAACGCCATAATCGCAAATAAAGCCAACTTTCGTGTTTTCTTTTGAGTCAACATGATAACAATCATCGCAATCCAAATCTCACCATGATTCCCAATGGTAGTATAAAAAGTAAAGAATGCATCCAACCAACCCGTTCTTAGGGTTTGAATCCAATCCAATATCGCCAGTTCCATAGACATCACCACCTTGTTACTTATTGTATCACAAATAATTTAATGTATAATTAAAACAGGAGGTATTTTTATGAAATATTCATGGCACGGACATTCAGTGGTTCAACTTGAAACACTCAGCGGGCATAAAATAATTATTGATCCCTTTATTACCGGCAATCCTAACACAACCTTAAAGGTAGAAGACATCAATGTGGACTACATTATATTAACCCATGGGCATAATGACCATGTGGGTGACACCTTTGATATTGCTTCAAAATGTGATGCAACCATTATCGCGATGGTTGAACTGGCTGATTTTTTTGAAAACCAAGGTCTTAAAACGCATCCCATGAATTTGGGTGGGAAGGTTCATTTCCCTTTTGGAAGTATAAAAATGGTCCCTGCATTACACAGTTCCACCTATAATTATCAAGGTGAAACTTTACCGATGGGACTGGCCAGTGGCGTTATTATCGATGATGGTGTTCATAAAGTATACCACGCAGGTGACACAGCACTATTCTCTGATATGAAGCTGATTGGGCCTGTTGACCTTGCATTCTTACCCATTGGCGATAACTACACCATGGGCATTGATGACGCCCTGAAAGCCGTAGAACTCGTCGCTTGTAAATGGGCCGTTCCTGTTCACTACAATACATTCCCAATTATCAAACAAAATCCTTATGATTTTGTGAATAGACTGGACGATGGTAATGGTATTGTTCCAGATTTTGATAAACAGTACAATATTAATTAGGAGACAAAAAAATGAAAGAAACCATATTTATCGGATGGGACAAATGCGGTACCTGCAGAAAAGCCCAGAAATTTCTAAATGAAAACAATATTGAATACACAAAAAGAGATGTCATGACCCAAACTCCAACTGCAGCAGAATTGACTGAGTGGATTAAAGATTCAGGACTTCCTATTAAAAGATTCTTTAATACTTCTGGATTTGTTTATCGTGCAATGGGATTGAAGGATAAGTTATCCACAATGTCAGATGAAGCACAAATTGAATTGCTTGCATCCAATGGGCGATTGATTAAAAGACCCCTACTAATTGGAGAACATGGTATTTTTGTGGGCTTCCACTTAGATCTTTACGAAACATTGGTATGATTATCTTATTATCCCCTACCAAAAAGCAAAAAAGGCATCCTCAAACATCTGAGCATGCCTTACTTTTTGAAAAAGAAAAACAACAAATCCTGGATCACCTTCAAACACTCAATCCAATACAAATTAAACAAGCCTATAAAATTTCTGATGCACTGACCCACCAAACCCATGAACAGTTATTAAATTACCGAGAAGATTCACCCGCAATTTATACCTATCAAGGGGAAGCCTTTAAATCTTTAGACCCTCAAACACTCACCAAAGATGACTTAAACTATGCTCAAGAACACCTGTATATCTTTTCTGCACTGTATGGCCTACTCAAACCATTTCATGCCATCTCTTTGTATCGACTTGATTTACTCACAAAACTTGAGCTCAATTTATTTAAAATTTGGAAACCCATCATCACCCAATACTTCAATACATTAAATCAACCCCTGGTTAATCTGGCTTCCCAAGAGTTCACTAATCTCATTGATTTTGATACCCTTCAAGTTCCCATCTATCATGTTCAATTTCTAAACAAAGACCATAAAGTAATTTCAGCTCAAGCTAAAAAAGCAAGGGGTGCCTATGCACGCGCCTTGCTTCAATCGAAACACTTTAACCTAAAAGAAATTTCGATTGAGGATTATCATTTCTCTCATCAATTAGATAACACCTATATTTTTATCAAAAATACAATCGATTAGGAGATATTTTATCAAAAAGGACACCTCAGGGTGTCCTTTTCAACTATTATTCTTCTTCTTTTCTTCTTTTCTTGAGTAATGTAAATGCCAACCCAAGCATCACCATGCCATAGCCAGCGTATTTTACTTCATTACCCATTCCGGTAGAAGGAAGTATTTCACGTGTATACATATTGGTAATGGTTAAACCATCTTCTGAAATTGACTTCTCATATCCTTCAGGAACAGTAACTTCATCTACTGTATAAACATAGGATACGCCATCTTCATCAGTCGCATCTAAACCTTCCCAAGTATAGGAATTCGTGCCTTTTTTGAGGGTTATTGCGGATTCGAATGGTAGTCCATTTCTATAGAGTTGTAATTGAATGTCTGCTTTAGGTCCACCAATCCAAAGCTTAGATCCCGTAATATCAATGAGCGGAATAACGTAAGTATTGGTGATTGTGAGTCCGTCCTCTGAAATTGTTTTTTCATAATATTCAGGGACTGCCACTTCATCAATGGTATATGTATAAACATTTCCATCAAAATCAGTTGCATCTAAACCAGTCCAAGTATAGGATAGCTCACCTTGTTCTAAGACCACAGGAGCACCATAAACTTCACCATCTCTAAACAGTTGAAGTTCAATGGTTGGTTTAAGTCCACCGACCCATACCTTGGTTCCAGTCACATCAATCTGAGGAATAACATAAGTATTAATGATTGTATAGTCATCTTCATGCGTTTTATCAAAGTTATCAGGCACATTCACTTCATCTACAGAGTAGACATAGGGGTTACCATCAAAATCAGTCGCATCTAGATCTGTCCATGAATATGAAGTCTCGTCTTTACTCAAGATCACCACTTCACCCATGGGTTGACCATCTCTAAATAATTGAAGTTCAATATCGACAGGAATACCACCAACCCATACTTTGCGTGCGACCACATCAACTTTAGGTATCACATAAGTATTGGTGATGGTGAGACCATCATCGGAGACTGTCATTTCATAGTTATCAGGTACGTCTACTTCTTCAAATGTATAAGTATAAACATGACCATCAAAATCAGTTGCGTCTAGGTCTGTCCATGTGTAGGATAAGACACCTTCTTCTAAGATAACTGGAGTTCCATGAGCGACACCATCTTGTAAGAGTTGGAGTTCAATTTCTGGTTTCAATCCACCATTCCATACTTTAGTTCCTGTAAATGTTGTTTTAGGAATAACGTAGGTATTGGTGATTGTAAGATCTACGACTGTTTTATCGTAGTTATCTGGAACGTTGACTTCGTCCACTGAATATTGATAGACTACACCATTAATATCAGTCTTATCCAAGTTTGTCCAAGTATGGGATGTTGTTCCATTTGTGAGTGTTACAGCCGTACCCACTGTTTGTTTGGTCGTTGAACCTGTTAAGTTACGATAAAGTTGTAACTCAATTGTTGGTTTCACACTTGGACCATTGACCCATTGTTTGGTTGCAGTTAATTCAATCTTAGGAATGACATACGTATTGGTTGCTGTCAATCCTGACTCTTGTTTACTGTAGTTATCGGGTGTTCCCACTTCTTTTACAGTATAGACATGGTCGACACCTTCAATATTTGTTTTGAATAAATCAGTCCATGTATACGTTGTTTTACCATTTGAGAGTGTGACTGGCAAGCCTTCAGCAACACCATCTTTATGTAATTGTAATTGAATATCTGGTTTAACTGTAGGTCCATTAACCCAAGTTTTGGTTCCAGTAATATCAATTCTTTCTCTTTCATTGGTGATGGTTACAGTTGACTTGATTGGATTTGTTGTGCTTGTAGCCGCGACAACATTAACTGCTGTCATATTGGCTTCTATGGCTTCTGAATCCACTGCCTTATAACCCTCAGGGGCTGTTACTTCTAATAAGTAATAAGTTCTAATTGGAAGTCCTTCAATGGTTAAGATCCCTTGACTGTTTGTTTTGTAAACAACGTTGCCAAATTGAACTAAGGAATCATTGAGTTTATACCATAGTGTAAATTCAGCTGGATTATTGGTTATTAATGTATCTGTGTCCAAATCCATTTTGCTTAACTCAAGAATACCACGCGTTGCTCTTGACCATTCTCCACTTACGCTTGAGAATTGGCGTGCTGTCATTCTGGATTCTTCTTTTAATTCTTCCTGAACGCCTGTACCATTTAATAATACTGTGTTGGATATCGTACCGTTGGTTTCAGTAACCACTGTTTGGTATTTCACTTTTACAATCGTAGTTAAGATACCCTTCAATCTGATTTCAAAATTAGAATCAACGCCTTCTGTACTTCTTGGGGTAATAATCAAGGTATAGTCCTTGTCTTCCCCTTCTTCAAGTTCAACATCAACGCCATCCACAACTTTGTACACTTTAAATCCATTATTAATATAAACGTGACCATCAGAGATGGTATCGGTAATAACTGGATTATTAACAATTGAAAGACTTGTATTCAATTTAACTTCCCAGTCAATCACATCACCTGTATATACTTGTGTACCTGTGACATTTGTAGCTTTCTTGGCCACATATGAATCATATTCAGTATAGTTAATTGATTTTGTATAAGGGTATGTTTTTTCGCCTACTTTTAAGCTGGCGTTGTTGACATATTGATTTAATGACAGTTCAGGAACTTTGGAAAGGAAACGAATGACATATCTTTCTTTCACCGCTTCATTAAAGCTCACAGTTAAAACTGTCGGATTGTCAGGGTCCACAGATGCAACATACTTAGAAGCATCTAAAACTTCATTGGTAATGGTTGCGACACCTGCTGCATTGACTGTATATTTGTATATTACAACACTGTTAACATCAACTTCTCCTGGATAGCTAAGGGTATCAGTTAATACCACATTTGTTCCAAGGTCTTGTTGTAGATAGTTGATGAAAACGCCCCACTCAATAAGTCTTTCGCGTCCACTAACCCAGCCACTCAAAACTTCATTAGCATCGTTGAGGTGAACCAAACGACCATCTTTATATCCCCTGTTATAAGCATCTTCTCTTAAGTTCAAACCTGCATCTCTTGTTTCCGTAACCGTATTGTTATGAATCGTTGTAGATGTAAAGACTGCCCTGTTAAAGTAGCGTCTCACATCTTGATTAGGTACTGGAACATGTAGATCTGGCACTTTACCTTCCACAACCATTTGTGGATCAAAGGATGTTTTATAGGTAATGGTTAAATCAGCATTTAAAGGATTTTCTTCAGTAATGGATGGGAAGGTAAGGATGAACCCTTTTTGGTATCCAGTTACGTCATCCTCTGTATTGGGAGCAAGAATATAATCGACTCCCTTTTCCAATACAGTAGTTCCCACTTTAACTTCCATCGTATCAGGTAATAAAATCAGTCCTTTAGATGGGAAGATATCTTTAATTTCAAGTGATTTCAACGCTTCACGTTTGGGTTGCACTGAAAGTGTAAATGACACGGTCTTATTACCATAATCAACCGCGGGGGATGTTTTATTGTACGTGTTGCCAGCTGGGTATTGTGTATGGGATGAATTTTCCCCATCAGGTCCGATACCATCTCCAGTGACACCCACACCGTTTTTAAATGAACCTTGATTAAAGTTCGCGTTTTCGGCTTCATTTAAAGTCGTCTGATAGGTAATGGTTAATATATCATCTTTTGTAACATTGTTAAAACCCAGTTTTAATTCCGTTTTACCCGCATCATCGCCGGTTAAAGCCGTAACTGTTTTTGAATCGGGTGTTACAACAACATTATTTTGATTTTTAACTTGAATACTTGATTCAACTAAGGTAACACCTTTAGGGAGTATATCTGTAACCACAATACTACCCAAATCATGTTTTGCTTGATTAAGGGTAATGGTCCAATTCAATGTTTTGCCATCATAACCAACTGAGGCTGTACCACCTTTACTGATGATATTTGATCTATAGATTGTGACGGTTGCCGAATCTTCATCGACTTTATTTTCACCATCAAAAAGTTCTGTTGTATTTACAAATCCATTGCTTACTTCGTAGATACCTTCATTGACCAAAGACCAATCTACCTCTGTATCAAAGTAAATACGATACGCATCATCTTCATCCAAGGCACCTAAGTTCATTGGGAATCCTGTAAATGTTCCAGGATGTGCTGCGCCTTCATTCCAATTTGAGCCACTACGTGTAATCTTTACAACTTTTATAGATCCAACAACAATACTGTGTCCTGCTGGCAGTGTATCCTTAACAATGGCCTCATCAAAGGTGTTGCCACTCTTATTCACATCGATTTGCCATCTCACTTCTTGTTCACCTTGATTATATCCAGTTTGATAACCCGTTTTTTCGATTGAACTACTCCGTGTCAATCCTGAGACGGTACTATCTGCTGGAAGTGATTTGTCATCATACGTAAAATTCACATCATTGGTGAAGGTTTCTTTTGAGATATCCGTAATTTTTGTACGATATGTCAATCTGTATCCTTCATAGGGTTCCATGGCATCCAAAGAAACAGTAAAATCTACAGTTGTATCATCATAATCAACATTGACTGTATCCACTGTACCTTGAACAGTTTTCAATCCATTATATCCAACTGCTAATTTTTCTAATTTGAAGCTTTCCAAATCCAACTCTAAGCCTTCAGGAAGGTTATCTTTGATTTTACCATCCGTAATGACTTGATCAGCGTTGTTTACAACATCAATGACCCAATCAATATATTGTGAGTCATGTTTACCAACTGTCTCACCATCTTTTAGAATGGCAGTTCCAATTTTGGTAATATCTTCAGTATTGACGATTGGTTTTGCGATTACTTCAAGGGTGTTGTTATCTTTGTCATTGAAAACAATTTCTTGTTTAACATTGGTAGTAAATTTTTCCATGTTAAATTCGAAATCCATATTAACTGTTCCGTTTTCAATGTTATCTTCTGCTGCTTTTTCATTGAACTCAATCCACAAAACACCGTCTTCTATCCAAAACTCACCGACATTATCGCCATCGACGATAACACTTTGTCGGGTTTCTGGAACCATCGTGTTAAATGCTTCTGGTAATACCATATGGGCGGTATCACCTGCTTTAACATCAATACCATGTGTATCCCATTTAAAAGCAAGGCTGGCTTGTGTGCCTGCCATAACTTCAATAATGTCACCTTCATTAACATCTTGTCCCCCAATTTTCATGGAGTCGAAGGTAAAAATGTTTCCCAACGTACTTTGCGCATTCGTAGTAACAGGTAGATCGACGACCAATACTTGAATCACCAATAACAATGCCACTAAAATGCTCAAAGGTTTGTTTGTTTTTCTAAACATATACATGTCCCCTTTTCTTTCATTTTTGATTCGTTTGCTTACTACTTTCTCAGATTTTTATTTAAACAATCTTTAAAAGAAAGCATTATGAGTCCAATCATAGTTTTCCATATGCTGTTGAACAAAATCTGAACAGTTGCGCCATCACTTGTAACATCGTGCTAAAACTGGTAAAATTGGCATAATATCAGGGGTAATTTATGAAATTTAGAAAAATGAAAAAAGAAAAGATAATTGTTATCTTTGTATTGATTTCGATGTATGCAGGTGCTACCTATTACTTGTATTTTTTCAATAACCGACATAATAAAACAGATACCTTAGCAACTCAAGGTATCCTTAATCTCAGTACATTGGAAAATGATGAAATCACAAGGCTCAATGGGAAATGGGAGTTTTATCCAGATGCGCTCATTGACCCCAGTGTATCTTCTTTTGATGACTATGCCGCTTCTAAGACCTATGTGCATTTACCCTCAATGATTTTCACATCCAATCAAATGTCACATACTCAGGGAACCTATCGCTTAATTATTGATTTCCCCAACAGCAATACCTACGCCATCAAAACCAAAACAATTCGCCCTGCTTTTAAGTTGTTTGTGAATGGTCAATTATTACATGAAGAAGGAAAAGTATCTGAAGATGCTTCGCAAGTAATTACGGGCAGTCGCTATGCACTCATCCCTTTTGAAGCTAAAAATAATCGCATTGAATTGGTGATTCAAATTCCTGCCGCCGAAACATCCCAAGGGTTGCAAGGAATTGTAACTGCGATAGAGGTAGGATATGCTGATACGATGATCCGAAGCCATCTTCTCAGCATGGCTATTTCTGTGTTCGCTTTGTCATTCTTACTCATTCTTTCACTTTATTTTATTTTGTTATTTATCATTGATAGAAAAGATAAAGCATCCCTTTATTTCGGTATACTTAGCTTATCTTTCGTAATATATATATCCACCGTTGACGAACAAGTATTGGCATATCTATGGGATTACACCTTTACGCAAAGGTCCATAATCCAAGGACTCTCCCTTACACTAACCGCTGCATTTCTACTACTCTTTACCGCACAAGCAATCGGATATATATTCAAGAGTAAAAAGATAAAATATATATTGGGCACCTTATTCATCAGTCTTTTCTTTATATTAATATTTATAAAACTACCTGTTGTATATCTTTTACTGGCACCATTTTATTTGCTTGCCTTCTTATCATCAATTTTATATAGCTTCCTTATAATGGTAAATTCCAAGATTAATAGTAAATATCAATGGCTTTCTATTGTTTTCTTCGCGGTAAATTTATCGATTTACTTCACTTTTAACATTCTAAGAATATTTACACCCATTGACCTGCATAAACTACCCCTTATCGCTGCTTCTGTTTCTATTGCTTCTGGTTCAATGTATCTTTTATCACTTAATCGAAGTAAGAATATCAAGATTGTAGAACTGGGTAAAGATTTGATTGATTCCTATAATCAAAGAAGTCGGTTTGTTGATAAATTAACAGCTAAAGTAGCACCTTCTATCCAGAAAATTCACGACTTAAATGTCTCATTGATTCAAAATCCGTCATCCGTACTCAAGGTTGAAGAACAAAGAACCATGGCTTTCATCCATGATGAAACAACCCGAACCATGAATCTATTGGATCAGTTAAGATACTCTACTGGTGCTGCTGGAAACTTTGAAACCAAAGAGGCCTCATTACTTTTGATTTATGAAGTAGTACACGAAGTCTTAAAAGACCTATCTTTTGAAATCAAATTAAAACCCAATGTCGAAATTAAAAACATGGTTGGCGATCACTTCCCGCCGCTTCAAGGGGCCTATTATCATTTCTATTATATTTTCAATAACTTAATAGAAAATGCCATCGAAAACACTGACAAGGGTGTCATCAAGATCACGGGCCATGTTGCTTTCAATAAAATTACTTTATCAATTTCAGATACCGGTGTTGGCATTGGTGCATCACATCTAACCAAAATTTTCCAACCACTCTATCAAATCCATCCGGATGCTACTAAATACGGTTTGGGGCTTTCTGTTACAAAGCAGTTTACTGAACTCGAAGAGGGTGTCTTAAGTGTCGAATCAACCTTAAACGTTGGGACAACCTTTACCCTCACGTTCCCCATCACCAAAACACATTCAGAAATGAAAACAGGGATCACACCCAGACGCTATGTTCGCAATCCGAATTTTAAGAATGTTTTACTGATCAAAAGCTATAACTTTGAGACTTATAAAGTCATTTCAATCCTTGAACAAAATAATTTTAATGTTGATGTGCTTAAGGATATCAGCAACCTTCAAATGAAGTTCAACGAAACGCAATACGAAATGATTATTCTAGACTGGTCAACCGATTTGGTGTCTTTTATGACTTTTGCTGAAGCAATTCGAAAACGTTACGAGATGTATGAAATGCCAATCTTATTATTGGGAACACCCACTACTTCAGAAAACTTACAAACGATGCAAGATGTCGGTATTAATGGTTATATACACAGACCCTTTAAAGCCGATGAATTAATTGCAAAAGTTGACTTTCTATTACAATCAAAATCAGCGATTAAGAAGAGTAGAAGTGAAACCTTAAGCCTACTTCACTCTAGAATATCACCTCATTTCCTCTATAACACCATCAATAACGTCATTGGGGAAATTGGATACGATAACGACCTTTCCAAACAAACCCTCGTTAACCTTTCTGTGTATCTTCGTGCTAAACTGGATGTATACCAAGATAAAGCATTGGTGGATTTATTTGATGAAATTGAATTGGTGATTTCTTACTTAGAAATTGAAAACTTTAGATATAAACAACGTTTGAATATTCACTTAGATATTAATGAAGACGTAGAGGCATTAATTCCGCCACTAACCATTCAAACCATTGTCGAAAACTCCATGAAGCATTCTTTTAGAGAAAATAGTCAATCCTTAAATGTTTATCTCTCAGTCATTGATGAAGGGGATAAAGTTAAGATTGTGGTCGAAGATGATGGGGTTGGTATTGAAAAATCAAAACTCGAAGAAATCATGAATTTAAAAACCGATCGCGTGGGATTGGCTACCGTCTTGCAGGCAATAAAAGAGGTACCCCATGCTGAAATTGACATTCAAAGTGAAATCAACAAAGGAACTAAAACAACCATTAGACTTAAAAAGGGGGCACAAACATGAAAGCATTTATAGTCGATGACGAAATTAATGCCATCACAGCACTCAATAATTTATTGAATGACTATCCAAACATTGAAGTGATTGGAACATATACTGATCCATATGTTGCTTTAAATGACATCAAAAATTTAAATCCCGATATTATCTTCTTGGATGTTGAAATGAATCCACATAATGGATTGGAAATGGGAAATCTCTACTTGGACATCAATCCATGTTTAGAAATTGTTTTTGTGACTGCTTATGCTGAATATGCGTTAGGGGCCTTTGATATCAATGCCATTGACTATTTATTAAAACCCGTTACCAAGCGTCGTCTTCAAAAAACAATGACCCGTCTTGAAGACGTTTTGGCCAAGCCCAAACCAACCACAAGATCGATTCACATTAAAAGTTTCAGGCATTTCTTTTTGTATGATGAAAACGATACGCCGGTTAGATGGCGTACCGCTAAAGTAAAGGAACTCTTTATTTATCTTTGGATCAATCACAATGATTTTATTTCAAAAGACACTTTGGTTGAAGTACTATATCCGGATAAATACTATGACCGTGCACTTACTTTGTTTTATACCTTGGTATATCAACTCAGAAAATTGTTGTCTGAACAAGGGATTGAAAATCCAGTACTCCTTCAAAATGGAAACTATAAGTTGAATTACGAGTTCAAGAGTGATTTGAAAAGGCTTCATGAAATATATCTTGAAAAAAATTACACCGAACCTGTTGTCGACGAAATTATTGAAATCTATACTGGGGGCTTTTTGGAAGAAGAATCCTATCCGTGGATTCACAATTATCAAACTCAAAATGATGCGATGGTACAAGAAATATTGGATGCGTATTTGGAAATCCACAAAAACAATACAACCATCATCCCGAATATGAAGCAAGTAATCGATATTCTCTTTAGTATTGATCCTTACTCTGAAGCATCCTTCGCCAAAGCCATGTCTTATTATAAGACTTCCAATCAATTGGATATGTATCAAGATTTATATCTCAGTTTTAGAGATCGACTTAAGGATGATTTGGGGATCAACCTACCCAGTATTTCAATTTATGAATAACAAAAAAAGGATTATCCACAATCGGATAATCCTTTTAATATATTTATTTTATTATCGAATAATTTCGACTTTAATTCCAGGTCCCATGGTCGAAGTAACTGCAAAGTTCTTCATGAAATGACCTTTAACTGCTGCTGGACGAGATTTAGCAATGGTATCGTAGACTGCACGAATATTTTGTACCAATGCCTCATCAGTAAATGATAATTTACCAACCAACACGTTTAGGTTACCGTCTTTATCAACACGGTATTCAATCTTACCTTTTTTAATTTCTTCTACCGCTTTTGCGATATCAGTCGTTACTGTTCCTGTTTTTGGATTTGGCATTAAACCTTTAGGTCCCAATACACGTCCCAATTTACCAAGTTCACCCATCATATCTGGTGTTGCAACGATGATGTCAAAATCCATCCATCCACCCTTGATATCTTCAAGAATTTCTTTGCCACCCACGAAATCTGCGCCTGCATCTTTCGCTTCTTGTTCTTTAGCACCTTGTGTAACAACAAGAACTTTTTGTGTACGACCTGTACCATTAGGTAACACCATCGCTCCACGGATTTGTTGATCTGCATGACGTGTGTCAATGTTTAATAACAATGACATTTCAACAGATGCATCAAAATTTACATAACTTGTTTCACGAACAAGCTTCACAGCTTCTTCTAAAGTATAGAATCTTTCTTTTTCAACGAGTTCTAATACTTTTCTGCGCTTATTACTAATTCTTTTCGCCATATTATCCCTCGTATCCTTCTATTTTAATACCCATATTACGTGCTGTTCCAGCAACAATACGCATTGCTGCATCCACATCATTTGCATTCAAGTCTTTCAACTTGTATTCTGCAATTTCACGCAATTGGTCCACGGTTACAGTACCTGCAACTGTTTTGTTAGGTGTTCCTGAACCGGATTGTACACCTGCATAACGCTTTAGCATTACAGCTGCGGGTGTAGTTTTGGTAACAAACGTAAATGATTTATCTTCATATACGGTAATTTCAACAGGCACGACATCATTACCACGTTCTCTTGTTGCATCATTAAATGATGTACAGAACTGAGGCATGTTAATTCCAACACCAGCCAAAGCGGGTCCTGGCTTAGCGCCACCTGCAGGGAATTGTAATTTTACAACTCTAGCAACTCTTTTACTCACACGACATTCCTCCTTTTTTTTAAAAATTCGTGTTGTGGTAAACGAACGGTTGCACGTTCTCCCACACAAAAAGCCTTGAATTAAAAGGCTTCTACATTATAGAGCGTTTTCCACTAATTGTCAAACCCCAAAACCACGTTAATTACGGCGCTCACAGAGCTCGTTTTTCGATCAATTTTACTTACAATTTCAGGGTCACCATGACGCATCACATAACCATTAAAATGCTTCAACATTTTATAGTCATTATGCGCATCACCCGTTGTTGTTACTTCCACATCCCCTAAACTATCAATGACTTTTAAAATCGCATCGAGTTTATCTGTTTTAACACTCACCACATCTAAATTAGAGAAATTGGGCATCGCCTTAACATGGTCCCCAAAATTTTGATTAATGTAGTGACTCATCCGAAAAGAATCATCACGAGAATGTACCTTCGCATAGATACCATGAATATCATTTTTTAAAATCTCATCATAGGGTTTGTATTGTTTTTCAAACAAGTATGAATCCGGACCTTCTATAAAAATACCAAAGCCATCACTAATTCCATGAAACAAAGTATCATTGCTGGTTAAATACGATAAGACATCTTTTGCGATTATCTTATCAATTGCCGTACTGTGCTTTACTTCATAATCTTTATTCAAAACCAAAGCACCATTCACACCCACCAAGAAATCCACTGGAATATTGTATTTATCAATTTCAGCTTTGATAGATCCCACAATTCTACCCGTCGCAATTCCAAATAAACCACCTGATGCTCTCAATCTATGAATGGCATCCAAATCTTCTTGTGACACCGTTTCATTTTGAAAGAGTGTTCCATCATAATCACTAATTACTACCTTCTTCAATTTTATCACCTTACATAGTATACCAAAGTAAAAATAAAAGGCGAATATGTTCGCCCTTTATCTGTTATTATAAAATACCTTTTACTTTATTCACAAGATTTTCAACAGTAAATCCAAATTCTTTAAACAGTACATCGCCTTTACCCGATGCCCCAAAGGTATCGATGGTTAGGTATGCACCCTCCAAGCCAACGTATTTACCCCAACTCAATCCAGAAGCCGCTTCAATTGCGACACGTTTTCTTACAGCCTTAGGTAATACAGACTCTTTATATTCATCAGATTGCATTTCGAAGAGTTCCATTGAAGGCATGCTCACAACACGCACTCCCACACCTTCTTTTTCAAGTTCGACTTTAGCATCCAATGCCAAGGAAACTTCTGATCCACTTGCAGTTAAGATGACATCCACTTTATCTGAATCAGAAATGATATAACCACCTTTGATTGCATCTTTAGAACTGTTTTCAAGTTGTGGTAAGTTTTGACGTGTCAGAATCAATCCAACAGGATAACTCTTAGCTGTCATCGCCACTGCCCAACCTGCCATGGTTTCAGTTGCGTCTGCAGGTCTGAAAGTCACAAAGTTAGGTTGTGCACGAAGCATGGTCAATTGCTCAATCGGTTCATGAGTTGGACCATCTTCACCCACCCCAATACTATCATGGGTTAACACATAAGTTAAAGGTGTACCCATTAAGGATGAAAGACGTGCCATTGGTTTTAAGAAATCCGCAAACACAAAGAAAGTCGCAACATATGCTTTCAAACCACCATACAAAGTAATCCCATTACCCATCGCAGCCATCGCATGTTCTCTTACCCCAAAGTGCAAGTTCTTACCCGCATAGTTATCTTTAGAGAAAGAAGTTTCTCCATCCATTAAGGTCATGGTTGATCCTGCTAAGTCAGCAGCCCCACCAAACAAATTGTTATATTTTTTATTCAATCTATTAATCACGAACCCAGATAAACTACGGGTAGCAACGGGTTTATTTTCAAATTCCCAAAGTGAAGCATCCTCAAACAATTCATCCATGGTAATTTCACGATTATCTTCAACCCATTGTGCATATTTCTCAGGATAAGCTGTCTTATATCCATCAAACATTTTTTCCCACTCAAGATAGGCATCATGTTTTTCACCCAATAAAGCTTCCATATGAGCATATACTGAATCATCAACATAGAACGGATCCATACTTGGATACTCCATGTTTTCTTTCAATGCCACAATATTGTCATCACCCAAAGGTGCACCATGTGTTTTGGCGGATCCTTCTAAAGGACTCAATGCACCAATTTTAGTACGCACTTCAATAAATGAGGGTTTATTTAAATTCGCTTTTGCTTTTGTGATTGCAGCATCAATGGCTTCCATATCGTTTCCATCTTCAACTAAGAAAGTCTCAAATCCATAGGCTTCATAACGTGCACGCACATTCTCATGAAAGGCCAAATCTGTACTTCCCTCAATGGTAATACTATTGGAGTCATATAAAACAATGAAACGACCCAAACCCAATGTACCCGCTAAAGAGGAAGCCTCAGAAGTAATCCCCTCCATCATACAGCCATCACCACTCAACACAAAAGTATAGTTATCAAACACAGGAAAATCTGGTTCATTATACTTTGCAGCCAAATGCGCTTGTGCCATTGCCATCCCCACAGCCGTTGATAAACCAGCACCTAAAGGACCAGTTGTAGCCTCAACACCATCCGTATACCCAAACTCAGGGTGACCCGGTGTTCTTGTATTAAACTGACGGAACCCCTTAATATCGTCCATATTCACATCATACCCAAATAGGTGCAATAGTGAATATATTAAAGGTGAAGCATGTCCTGCTGATAGAATGAAACGATCACGATTAATCCACTTCGGATTTTTTGGATCAATATTTAAATGATTTGACCACAATGTATAAGCCATTGGTGCTGATCCCAGAGGCTTACCAGGGTGACCTGAATTCGCTTTTTGAACCATATCGGCCGACAAAGCACGAATGGTATTAACAGTCAATTGATCAATATTTTTACTCATTTGATTCCCTCTTTTCTCTATCTTATAATATACCCTAAACTTAATGCGATTACAATGGGAGCCCGCTTTGAATTTGCTAGTTGTACGTACAAAATAAAGAAGCATCACTGCTTCTTCATAAGGTTAATATTCACTATTTTGCGGACTCGATCTACAAATCGAAATACTCTCAAACCATGGTTGTTTCCATTTTGGAAAACACCACTAAAGACAGATATCTACACATAATTACATTACTCTCAAACAGAGATACCTATACAAAATTACATTACTCTCAAACTGCAATACCTATACAAAATTAATTTAATCTCGACTTCTTCACAATATAATGCTTGATATATTGCGCCAAATACCTATCCTCAACGATAAAACCAAGGTGATCCCCTCCTTGTTAATCCTGTTACATTTAGTATACCTGAAAACAAAGTTAAAGTTAAGCCCTTTCAGCTAGTGCACAAAAGAAAAAAGCGGTTTCCCGCTTCTTTCCACGATTCATTATCGAACTTCACCATTGGATTCAATCAATTTTTGATACCAATAGAAACTCTTCTTACGGTAACGGTCCATCGAACCAGTGCCGTCATTGTTTCTATCAACATAGATAAATCCATAACGTTTCTTCATTTCACCTGTACCTGCTGAAATTAAATCAATGGGACCCCACATGGTATAACCGATGAGGTCAATGCCTTCTTCAATGGCTTTCTCCATCTCTTCAACATGGGCGCGCATGTAGTTTATACGGTAATCATCTTCAACTGTACCCGCTACAAGTTCATCATGAGCACCCAGACCATTTTCAACAACCATCAAAGGAATGTGATAGCGATCATAAAGTTTTCTTAAGGTATAGCGCAATCCTTTAGGGTCAATTTGCCAACCCCATTCACTGGCTTCTAGGTATGGGTTTTTGACCCCGCCCAATAAGTTACCCAAAGTCATTTCTCCTGCATCATCATGAGATACACAATTGGTCATATAGTATGAGAATGTGTAGTAATCAATGGTTCCTTCCTTCAAGATTGGTGCATCTTCTTCTAGGTGTTCTAAAACAATACCCTCATTTTCTAAGAATTTCTTAGCAAAGTATGGGTACTCCCCAAAGATTTGGACATCGGCACAATAATTGTTCATGAAATGATCAAACTCTTGCATCTGAAGCATATCTTGTGGATGGGGAGTGAGTGGATAAAAGGTAATGTGGGCAATCATATTCCCAATCATAAAGTCGGGATTGATTTTATGACCCTCAATTACAGTTTTCGCACTCGCCACAAACACATTGTGTAAAGCTTGGTATTGAATTTGTTTCTTTTCAGGTGTTTGATTTTCTAGGTCTTCATCGTAAATTCCCAGTGTAATCAATTTCCCAAAAGGAAGCATGCCAAAGTTAATTTCATTAAAAGTTAACCAGTATTTGACCTTATCTTTATAGCGTGTCATCACTGATGTTGCATAATTCACAAAGAAATCGATGACACGACGATCACTGAATCCACCATAATTCTTAACCAATCCCATTGGAATCTCAAAGTGGCTTAAAGTAATGAGGGGTTCAATATTATGTTTAAGACATAGATCAATCACCTTATCATAGAACGCCAATCCTTTTTCATTGGGCATTGCTTCATCCCCATTGGGGAAGATGCGTGACCAAGCAATTGAGAAACGGTATACTTTAAATCCCATTTCTGCAAATAAATTGATATCTTCCTCGTAACGGTTAAAATGATCAATTCCAATGTGACTTGGGTAGTATTCATTTTCTTTTAGTTCAAAATCAATCACACGTGGTTTATGAAGTGAACCAGCCCGGTTGTGGTCTGAGACTGAGGGTCCCTTTCCATCTACATTCCATGCCCCTTCAAGTTGATTGGCGGCTGTAGCACCACCCCATAAAAAGTTTTTTGGAAACATTCATAACCTCCTATTTAAAAATTGCGGATAGTAACAGTTCTCCAGCTGAAATTGCTTTTGAATCTGTTGTAATAATATCTAAATAATCATCTCTGTTGGTAATAATCACAGGTGTTTCAAGTAAGTAACCCGCTTCTTTAATTGCGTCAATATCAAACTCAATTAGAAGATCTCCCGCTTTAACCCGTTCACCTTGTGCTTTATGCGCTGTAAAGTGTTGACCATTCAATTGAACTGTATCCAACCCAATATGAATTAAAAGCTCAGTTCCGTTATCTGATAACACACCACAAGCATGCTTGGTTGGGAAAATCATGGTTAAAGTTCCGTCAAAAGGAGCGTATACTTTTCCATCGGTTGGTAAAATCGCAACCCCTTCACCCATCGCACCTTGTGCAAAGGCATCGTCTTGAACTTTTGATAATTCAATAACATCACCTGTTAAAGGACTTAAAACTTTATCTTTACCTACTTTAGGTTCTTGAGTGACGTCAACTTCTTTATTGTCCGAGTCATCTTTATAGATTGCGTATGTCATTACAAATCCAACTACGAAAGATACCGCAACGGCTGCTAACATTCCAACAATATTGGCTGCGCTTTCTCCACCTACAAAACCAGCAAGTGCGAAGACTCCCATACCACTCATGGTATAAGCTTGAATTCCCAATAGACCTACAAGTCCACCACCAATAGCGCCACCAATACAAGAGATAACAAAGTATTTAACTCTTGGCAAAGTAACACCATAGATTGCGGGCTCTGTAACACCAAAGATACCAGATACCCAAGCAGGGAATGAGATGGCTCTTAGTTTTTTATTCTTTGTTTTTAACCAAATTGCCAAAACAACAGCTGTTTGTGCAAAAGATACAACGGTAATAAAGGCGATAAATTGATCAGGAACACCTGTCATTAAGTTCATGATTGATGGTAAAAGCACCATAATATGAACTCCAAACATAACGAACACTTGCCACAATGCACCAGAAACCATACCAGCAATCATTGGACTAAATCCAATTAATGTTTGAATCATGACACTCAATTGTGCCCCAATCCAGTTTGCGAATGGACCAATCAATAAGAATCCGATGGGTGCAATCACCAATAAAACAATAACCGGTGTTACAAATGATTTAACCACATCAGGAATTACACGATTCAACCATTTCTCTAAAGGCGCAGCCAAGGCTACAACTAAGATAGCTGGCAATACAGTTTCAGTATAAGATGCATTAAAGGTTGTCCCAAAGAAAGTAAGGTCTACCCCTGTAATAGAAGGCATAACCAGTATCGCACCCAAGGCCATACCCAAGTACTCATTCATACCCAATTTACGTGCAGCATTCAACCCAATAAAGATTGGGAAGTAATACATCATGGCTTTTCCAATTGCTTCAAGTAAAACAGATACTGAAGACCCAGGCGCTACGGCACCTGTTGCCAACAAGATTGCATTAATTCCTTGAATAATCCCCGATGCACTCAATACAAAGATTGAAGGCATCATGATACCTGAAACCAAATCAAAGATTTTATCTTTAAGATTCATTTTCTTAGCAGTACCATCAGTTTGGACCTCAAATCCAATTTGAGTTAACACTTCTTTATATACATCTGGAACATGGTTCCCAATTACAACTTGGTATTGTCCTGCACTTTGAATGACAGTCACAACACCATCCAATTCCTTAATTACTTCGGTGTTCGCAACACCTTCATCTTTCAATGTAAAACGTAACCTCGTTACACAGTGTCTCACATTATCCACATTGTCCTTACCGCCGATATTATCAACGATTTGACGCACTAAATGATCATATTTTCCCATTATTATACCTCCGTTTTCTTTTATGTTTTAAATGGGCGAAGGTTTAGCCAACTTAATGTCACTATCCATGTATTCAATTTTTAAATTAAAGATTATCTTCCTCCTTCTTTAACATAGATCAACCGATGAATATGAATCGTCAAATAAATGATTTCTTCATTAGACACAACATAGGTATACTTATTGCGAATAAACTCCGCAACATCCAATGCACAATTATAGGCATTTTGGTATTTCCTTTGAATCAATGCCAATAACTCAGGATCCTCATCACTTTCAAAGATAGTACGATTCAGAAGTCTTTGACCAAAGGATTTAAGATGGTTAATATATCGATAAAAATGAAACGACTCCTCATCCAAATCCACTTGGAAATAATACTTCACAATATTGGTTACTTCTTGCATGATTTCCGTTAACTGCATCGCAGAATCAACCGCTTCATCCATTTGTGCATTCACAAAGTGAAGGGCAATAAAGCCAGCCTCATCTTCCAACAAATCAACACCCAAACGTTCTTCAATTAAATCCCTTGCAAACACACCAATACGATACTCATCTTTATAAAACTGACGAATGTCCCAAAGTAAGGCATTCTTCAACTTAACACCCTCCTTGTATCTTTCTATCGTCGAATAAATATGATCCGAAATCGCAATATATACAATATCATTCAAAGGTTTACCCACAACCGTCTTACCATAATGGACAACTTCATCTGATAACGCCAGTATTTCTTCTGGAATAATGGAGAGAATATCTATTGCATGTTTCGCATCTGAGTCACTGGTTAGATGAAATGTTTTGTTGACCTTATCAACATCCACTTCCATTCCAACTTTTTTCCCAAATGCCAGACCCCGCCCCATTACAATAATCTCATGGTTGTTTTCATCTGTTGAAACGATAACATTGTTATTGAGAATTTTTTGAATAATCATGTATTCACCCCTTAAATAAAATAAAACCCACGTAACAAAAAAAACAAAAAGGTTTTTTTGATATGTAGGTTTAGCTTGTATATTTAACAATCACTATCCGATTTCACTTGAATCTTAACACAAAAGAAAGTGAATGTAAACGCAAACATAAAAAAAGAAGCGGCGACAGCTTCTTTTTCTACGTATGTTATATTTGGAAGACATACTCTATGACT
>CANRNG010000003.1 GCA_947631935.1 uncultured Erysipelothrix sp. | reverse complement strand
TCTTTTTTGGGTAGAATAATGTCGGCAGATTCTTTCGCAATATCAACCGCAGTATCCACTGAGATACCCACGTCTGCTTGTTGGAGTGCCAAGGCATCATTGATGCCATCTCCTAAAAATCCTACCGTATGATTTTTATTTTGGAACGCTTGAACAATGCGTTGTTTTTGAGTGGGGGATATTTTAGCGAAGAGGTTACATGTATCCACAATATTTTCAAGTTCTTCATCACTCATGGCGTCAATATCATTTCCCAAATAAGTAATGTCAGTATTAATCCCCACTTTTGAACATACTTTTTTAGCCACGCCCAAGGAGTCTCCGGTAATGACGACCACATCCACACCATGATCGTGAAGACTTTCGATGGTGGGTTTTGCGCTTTCTTTAGGCGGATCTAAGAACCCAATAAATCCAATCAATACGAGGTCGGATTCATCTTCTACCGCAAATTCATGGGTGTCTGGAACGTTGTTTTTCTGAGCGACCGCAATCATACGTAAACCATCGTTATTGTGTTGGGTATACACTTCCATGGCTTCTTCACGGGTTGCATCATCCAGTAGGAAGACTTCACCATCACGGTCAATATATTTTGAGTTTGTCACAATTTCTTCTACAGCACCCTTGGTGATGAGTTGGCGTTTGCCAGAATCATCTTCAAGAATGACTGACATTCTTCTTCTTGCGAAGTCAAATGGAATTTCATCGACAACATCATAGTAATTGATCAAGTCATGCATATTATAGCTTTCAGCTCGGGTAATGATTGCCAAGTCAATTAAGTTTTTAAGGCCACTTTGGAAATAGGAGTTAAGGTAGGCATGACGCAAAATGCGCATATCGTCGTCACCTTTAACATCCATATAGCGTTCTAAGATAATTTCATCTTGGGTAATGGTTCCTGTTTTATCTGTACAAAGAATGTCCATTTCACCAAAGGTTGAAATCGATGCTTGTGATTTAACGATGGTTTGGTGGCGGGCCATATTGATGGCACCCCGACTTAAGCCACTGGTTAAGACCACGGGCAACATTTCAGGGGTTAAACCCACTGCCACTGTTAAAGCAAAGAGGAATGCATCCACAAAATTTTGTTTGAGGATACCGTTGATAATAAAGATGATCGGTAACATGAGAAACATTAATTTGAGTAATAGTTTTGAAATGGTTGAAATACTGGCCTCAAAGCGATTCACTACTTTAATGTTACGCATGGATTTGGCCATATTACCCAAGTAAGAATTGTCGCCCCGTCTGATGACGATGGCACTGCCTGAACCGGACACTACGTTGGTTCCCATGAGGGCCAAGTTGGTGTAGTCTGTTTCTTGGTCCATATTTTCTTCATCAAGATAGACAAACTTTTCAATGGGGAGTGATTCTCCAGTTAAGGTTGCTTGGGAAAGAAAGAGGTCTTTAGCAGACACGATTCGTAAATCAGCAGGGATAATATCTCCAGCAGACAAACGAATAATATCACCCAAAACGATATCACTGATGGCGGTTTCTACAAATTTTCCATCTCTTAAGACTGCGGTGGTATTGGATACCATATCCAAAAGTTTTTCTCCAGCAGCACTGGCTCTTTCATCTTGAATGAATGATGCCAAGGTTGAAAATAGTACGACCACGGATAATATAATGAGTGTTAAGTAATCACCAGATTTTTCAATGAGAATATCATTGATAAAGGTAATGGCAATGACGACCATCAAGACGAGGTTGAAGGGGTTGACCAAGACATTCACAAACCCAATAATGGGATGTGGTTTTGATTGTTTGGTAATTTCATTGGGTCCTGTTTCTTCTAGTAGATCTTCAGCTTCTTCCTGTGTGAAGCCTTTTTCTTTAGCATTGAACGTTTTATAAAGTGCATCATGTTGCAACTTTAGAATCGTTTTAATATCAAATTTCATAATATTCTCTCCTTCTATAATTAATTTACAGAAGACAGATTAAAGTACGGGAGGTTTGCGACCCGGGGTCTTCATCCATCTTTTGTCCACACGCTACTGAATTCAAACTTCGAGATTTCAAACAAACCACCTCCCTTTCAATATCCATTGTACCAATTTCATACCTAGAGCGCAATTGATTCTAAAATACAAATGAAAATATAGGTTCACTGTGATATAATAAACGAAATATTTATAGAGGAGACCGAGGATGAAATATAAAGCGATATTATTTGATTTAGATGGTACTTTGATGCCAATGAGTAATGAAACTTTTATGAATACATATTTACCCACTTTGGGAAATCACTTAAAAGATTACGTAGATCCCAATCATTTATTTAAAGCAATGTGGTCATCTTTGGATGATATGTTAAAAGATGAAACCCAAGAAACAAACGAAACAGTATTCTTTAAATCCTTTGGTGATATCTTGGGTCATGACTTGGTGAAAGAAATGGAACCATTATTTTTGAATTATTATCAAACTGATTTTGAAATCTTAAAAACACAAATTGGAGACAATACGACCATGGTTAAAGCGGTCGATTACCTAAAAGACAAGGGCTATAAACTCATTATTGCAACCAACCCCATGTTTCCAGAAGTGGCGGTCCACAGTCGCCTTGGATACTCTGGATTTAGGGTTGATGACTTTGATTTTATATCCAACTATTCCATTCATTCGGCATGTAAACCCAATCTAAATTATTACCAAGAAGTACTGGATTTTAATGGATTAAAGGCAGAAGATTGTTTGATGATTGGTAATGACTCTCATGAAGATGTGGTGGTTAAGGAGTTGGGGATGGATGCTTGGCTGCTCAATGAATATCTCATCGAAACAGATTACACAAAAGAAGCTGACTGGATTGGATCCAGAGCTGAGTTTTTAGACAAATTAAAGGAAGTGTTTTAATGATGAAAATAGGAACCGTAAAAGAACGCACCTCATTTGAGAATCGGGTGGGTATTATTCCATCACATGCTTATGAATATATTCAAGCTGGACACGCAGTCTTTGTGGAAAAAGGTTCGGGTGTGGGGAGTGGCTTTTTGGATAGTGATTATGAAGAAGTGGGGGCACGCTTGGTTGATGTAGAAACAGTTTGGGAAACCTGTGACATGGTTATCAAAGTAAAAGAACCCCAAGTGAGTGAGTATCCTTATATGCGTGAAAACCAGATTGTTTTTTGTTATTTCCACCTTGCCAGTCATCCTGATTTGGCAGAGGTTCTAATGGAAAAGAAGGTCAGTGCCGTTGCGTATGAGACCATCACCAATTCCTATGGTCATCTTCCGCTTTTAAAGCCAATGTCAGAAATTGCAGGACGCTTGGCAGTGCAACAAGGGGCTAAGTATTTAGAAAAAACCTATGGTGGTAAAGGTACTTTACTGTCTGGGGTTGCCGGAGTACGGGGTGGTAATGTGGTCATTATTGGTTCGGGTGTTGTGGGCATGAATGCTTGTAAAGCAGCCCTTGGTTTGGGTGCCAATGTGACTGTTATGAGCCAGGATTTATCGAGATTGGATTATTTAAGTGATGTTTTTGGGGGTCAAATTCAGACTGTGTATAGTGATACCAAAAATATTGAAAAAGAACTCAAGACCGCAGATTTGGTAATTGGGTCAGTTAACGTACCGGGTGCAAGAACGCCAAAATTAATCATGCGCGATCATTTAAAAATGATGCAGCCTGGATCGGTTATTGTGGATGTTTCTATTGACCAGGGTGGCTTTGCGGAAACCAGCCGTCCTACAACCCATGATAATCCAATTTATATTGAAGAGGGCATTGTCCATTATTGTGTTGGCAATATGCCAGGGGCCGTTCCCATGACTGCAACCCAAGCTTTGGGTAATGCAACCTTGCCATATGGGCTTGCTTTAGCGAACCATGGTCTTAAGCAATCTTTTGAAAAAGATCCGGGACTTTTAAATGGATTAAATGTCTATAATGGGCACATTACACACCCTCAAGTTGCCTCTGCACTTGAAAAAGTGTGTAAGCCTTATGAAAATGAAGATAAATAGATGAAATGTTCTTAAGAAATTGTTACAATATAAATATCAAGGGAGGTGGCCATCATGCCAAATGTAGTGGCGCATGGGTTAATGGCACTCGATGTATATAATCAATTAGAGCAATCTCGAGTGAAATCAGCAATACATAAGTTTCCTAAGGCATATCTGCTTGGAAGCAATGGGCCTGATATTCTTTTTTATTACAACGTGTTCCCATGGCAAAACCAAAAATTAAACCAAAAAGTTGCCGATTATGGTCATATCATACATGAGACTAAGATCAATGCGTTCTACAATGTAGCTGCTGAATTTATTTTGAGAATTCAAGATGAAACAAGACAGGAAATACTGATTTCATATCTTGCAGGGCATCTACAACACTGGGCGTTGGATACTTTAGCGCATCCCTTTGTGTTCTACCGTTCAGGTGAATTAAAGGGTGAAACACGCTATGATCATTATCGATACGAGTCAATGTTGGATGCATTGATGTTGATGTATGTGAAGGGTCGCAAACTTACGGATACACAAGCCAAAAGATTTGTGGACGTCAGTTTGGAAGAAAGACGTGTGATAGCCTCGTTTTACCAAAGGATTCTCCAAAAAGTCTTTGGTATCGTTGAAAATCAGGAAGTGATTGAGTCAGCCATTGCCTCTTCTAAAGCTGTCCTGAACTATTTATACGATCCTCATATTGTGAAATTGCCTTTGATTAAGGCTTATGAAAAAGCGATTAATAAACCTTGGGCATTTTCAAGCCATGTGGTAAGTTCGAAAATTGACGCCAAATATGATGTATTGAACTTAAAACATGAAGTTTGGTCAAATCCAACCGATATTAATGATACTTCGACCCAAAGTTTTGTGGATTTATATAATGAATCCATAGGATTGGGGATTGAAGGGATTGATGTCTTGAATGAAGTGCTGGAAGGTAAACGGCGTGAATTTGATGCTTACCTTAAAGGCCAACGCTATGACACAGGGCGTCAAGAAGGCGTTGAGATGAAGTA
Organism: uncultured Erysipelothrix sp.; assembly: GCA_947631935.1. Classification (GTDB taxonomy): domain Bacteria; phylum Bacillota_I; class Bacilli_A; order Erysipelotrichales; family Erysipelotrichaceae; genus Erysipelothrix. The sequence continues at coordinate 50,897 of CANRNG010000003.1, read as the reverse complement.
TTTTGATAGTATATACTTAAAAAATAACAGATAGATGGAGGAATAATTTATGTTGATATATATTCATGGTAAAAACTTAGATATTACAGATGCAATGCATGCAAGAGTAGAAGACAAATTATCATTTATGAATAAGTACTTTGAGTTGGATGATTCGTACCGTGCCAATGTTGTGGTAAGTACACATTCCAATATGGCCAAAGTAGAAATTACAATCCATACAAAATTTGGAATCCTTAGAGCGGAAGTAGAACATCAAGATTTCTATGCTGCCTTGGATTTGTCAGTTGACAAACTCGAAACACAAATTCGTCGACAAAAAACGAAATTATCCAAACGTAATAAGGATAGTCTCACTGAAACTTTCTTAAATATGATTGAGAAGGATGCGCCGGACGATGAATCTAAGTTGGTAAGAACCAAAACTGTCCATGCTGAAAAAATGGATCTCAATGATGCAATCTTGAGTATGGAGCTTTTGGGTCATACATTCTTCATCTATACCGATGATGAAACTGATGAAATTGCGGTAGTCTATAAACGCCTTGATGGTAACTATGGATTACTTGAGGTTGAAAAATAGTAAACATATTCTTTGAGTTTATGGTATAATCATAACGAAATAAATGGAGGCAATTATGAGTTTTAAAGAAAAATTAAAAAATATACTGAATCCAATTGATGATGGCGATTATCTAGAACTAGATCCAGATGAGTTGCAAGAAATTCCAGTTGAGCGTGTAAGTGAGTATGAGAGCACAAAAGGGAGTGGACGTATGAGTTTTCCAAGTGATACACAAATGGTTCTTTTTGAACCCAGAAGTTTTGAAGAATCCGAAGATGTCGGTAGATATTTAAAACAAAGAAAAGCGGCTGTGGTTAACTTGCATCGTTTACAACGTGATTATGCCCAGCGTACCATTGATTTTCTTACTGGCGTGGTTTTCGCACTGGATGGAACCATTCAAAAAATTGGTCATGATGTGATTCTTTGTACACCTCAATCTATTTTGGTTGAAGGTACTATCAGTATGAGTATTGAAGATTTTGAAGAGTAATGTTCAGTCGTACACGTAAAACCCAACAACAATTATTGGATAGTGAATCCAATCGCCAAAAATTAGAATCAGATATTGCATCCTTAATAAATAAAAATGAGGTGCTCAAAAAACAACTTGAGACCGTAATTTCTGAACTTGATCATTCTAAAAGACGTTATGATTTACTGCTTCGTGAAATGGGAAATCGTGAACGTGCCAGTGATGAAGTTTCGCGACTTGCAATGAAAGACGCAAATGCTATAATTAATACGGCGCATGTTAATGCGGATATTATTATAAGAGAGGCTTTATCCAGTGCAAGAGAGGTCTTGATTGAAATATCAAGAATTTCAAATGAGTCCCACGAGCTAAAAGGCAAATTGGGTGTTAAACTCAAAAAAATGGAGTCAATCCTAGAAGGTTTAGATCTTCCAGGGGCACCAAATTCAAAATTATTAAACGAAGAACACGACACATCAGATCGCATGTAAAACTTATAGAGACCTCAGGTAGGGTGAAACTGAGGAGTTTACAGATTTTGATATCACGTGGGAGTTTGTATTTTCTGAAATAGTAGTAAGAATACCGTTAGAATCGCGTTAAGGTTCATATGAGTGCATGGTAGTTTAACCATGAATTTAGGTGGTACCACGCTTCAGGCGTCCTATTCTTTAGGGCGCCTTTTATATACAAAAAAAGGAGAATGAAATACATGGACTATAAGGACACACTGCATCTACCAAAATCTGATTTTGAGATGCGCGGTAATTTGAATAAGAAAGAACATCTCATCCAAAAAGATTGGGATACAATGGAACTTTATGAAAAGATGGTAGCCAAACGTGAAGGTGCTAAAACTTTCGCTTTTCATGATGGCCCACCCTATGCCAATGGTAATATCCATATTGGACACGCTTTAAATAAGTCTTTAAAAGACTTTATTGTGCGTTCTAAATTTATGGCAGGTTATAAGACGCCCTATATTCCTGGTTGGGATACGCATGGACTTCCCATTGAAGTTGAAATTCAAAAACAAGGGGTTGATCGTAAATCAATGTCGGTAGCTGAATTTAGAAAACTTTGTGAAGCCTATGCACGTGAACAAGTTAAAATTCAAATTGCGGATTTTAAAGCACTGGGAACAGTTGCTGACTATAAAAATCCCTACATTACTTTAAATAAAAGTTATGAAGCCAAACAAGTCGAAATTTTTGCGAAGATGGCATTGCGCGGCATGATTTATAAAGGACTTCGCCCGGTACACTGGTCACCTTCCAGTGAAACAGCCTTGGCAGAAGCTGAGATTGAATATAAAGACAGAAAAGACCCGGAAATCTATGTTAGATTTAAAGTTGTGGATGGTAAAGATATCTTAAGTGAATCGGACTATTTCGTGATTTGGACCACCACACCTTGGACCATTCCTGCTAACTTAGCCATTTCAGTTAATCCAGAGATGGATTATGTTTTGGTTAAAACAGATAAGGGAAATCTTGTGTTGGGTAAATCCCTTTATGAAAATGTTTTAAAGGTTCTCGAAATTGAGGATCATACTGTTTTAAAAACATTTAAAGGATCTGATTTAGAAGGCATTACCACCCAACATCCACTCTATGATCGTTTGAGTCCCATTCTTTGTGGGGACCATGTTACTGAAGAAGCAGGAACTGGATGTGTCCATACGGCACCTGACCATGGGGTAGATGACTTTGAGGTATGTAAGAAGTATGGTATTCAACCGATTGAACCTGTGGATGATAAGGGCCATTTAAAAGCCGTTACAGGACCTTTTGAAGGCATGTTTTTTGAGAAAGCCAATAAAGAAGTTTCAATTGCCCTCCATGAAGTGGGAGCACTTTTAAAACAAGGTTGGATTACCCACTCCTATGCCCACGACTGGCGTACGAAAAAACCTATTATTTACCGTGCAACCACCCAATGGTTTGCGTCCATTGACCAAGTTAGAGAACGTGTTTTAGAAATCATTGATAATGAGGTATCTTGGATGCCAGCATGGGGTCAACGTAGAATGTATAACATGATTAAGGATCGGGGCGATTGGACCATTTCCCGCCAACGTGCTTGGGGTGTGCCCATTCCAATTATCTATGCTGAAGATGAAACACCGATTGTGGATGAAGCGGTCTTTAAACATATTGTGTCTTTAATTGAAGCATATGGTTCCAATGTTTGGTTTGAAAGAGAAGCCAAAGATTTATTACCGGAAGGATTTACCCACCCAGGCAGTCCCAATGGTCAGTTTAAAAAAGAGAAGGACATCATGGATGTTTGGTTTGATTCTGGATCATCCCATACTGCAGGGCAAAATGCACCCCTTCCAGTCGATCTTTACTTAGAGGGTAGTGACCAATACCGTGGTTGGTTTAACTCGTCACTCATCATCTCATCTGCCGTGTATGACCACGCACCTTATAAAGCGGTGTTAAGTCATGGATTTGTGATGCAAGAAGATGGTAAGGAAAAAATGAGTAAGTCAAAAGGGGACGCGCTAAGTCCTAAAGCAATCTTTGATACTTTGGGTGCAGATATCCTTAGACTTTGGGTTGCTTCAGTCGATTATCAATCCGATGCACCTTTCTCCGAAAATATTTTAAAACAAGTGTCTGAAAACTACCGTAAAATTAGAAATACATTCAGATTTATGCATGGTAACTTGGCTGATTTTGATTACGAAAGTGATAAAGTATCTCATGAAGCCATGAGCCCATTGAATCGTTATGTTTTAAATGAAGTCAACAAACACAATAAGATTGCCCAAGATGCCTATACGGCCTATGATTTCCAACGTGTAACCACGACGGTCAGTACCGCACTTACCAACCTCATGAGTGCCTACTATTTAGATTACACCAAGGACATCCTTTACATTGAGAAATCAGATTCAGTCTCACGCCGTGAAATCCAAACCGTGCTTTATGAAGCTTTGATGGTTTATTCAAGACTGATGGCACCCATCTTGGTTCATACTACTGAGGAATTTAACAGCATCTTCAGACCCGAAGATGAAAGTGTTCACTTAGATCGTTTTGCGGCTGTTTATGATGATTTATTATCCGAAGCAGAAGTAAAAGGCTTTACGCGTTTATTTGAATTAAGAGATGCCGTGTTTAAAGCACTTGAAGAAAAACGGGCTGCCAAAGTGATTGGTAAATCATTGGAAGGACATGTAAGACTTAACCTAAATAGTGAAGATAAAGCTTTAGTCGACCAGCTTTTAGGATCACGCTTAGCCCAATGGCTCATCGTATCTAAAGTCAGTTTTGTGGAAGAAACACTGCCTGAAGTTTTAGGTTTTGAAGTGGATGTTGTCTTTAATGACGGTGTTATTTGTCCACGGTGCTGGAATGTTGTGGATCATGCTCATGAAGACGGTCTTTGTGATCGTTGTCATGACGTAATGAAGGGCTAATACGATGAAAATCACATCAACCCAAAATGAACTGATCAAACATTTATCGAAATTAAATCAAAAAAAGTATCGAGATGAATATGGTGAGGTTTTAATTGAAGGTGCGCATTTGGTTGAAGAAGCCAAAGCTTTGGGCCTTGTAAAAAAGACCCTGGGTTTTGAGGATGTTGATATTGAGATTGATGAAAAAGTATCTCAAAAGCTATCCACCACCAAAAGCGGTTCGTCTGTTTTTGCGCTGATAAATAAACCAGTCTATACCCTTCAAAAAGTATCCCGTATCTTAGTTTGTGATGGGGTTCAAGATCCAGGCAATGTGGGTACGATGATTCGATCTGCCTATAGCTTTGGGTTTGATATGGTCGTTTTGTCGCCGGATTGTGCAGATTTATTCAATGATAAAACAATCCGTGCAACCCAAGGTGCCCTTTTCTCCATTCCTGTTTTAACGATGGACTTAAATGAACTCTATGAGACTTTAAAAAATTGGAATATAAAAATATATGCAACCCATGTGGATGAAAAATCTCATACTCTCACAAACGTAAATATAAATGAAGACCTTGCGGTGGTGATGGGATCAGAGGGAAGTGGGGTTAGTGAGGTTACCCTGGGATGGGCTGACCAAACCCTTTTCGTGGAGACCTCTCAATTTGAATCCTTAAATGTGGCCGTTGCTTCTGGAATCATTTTATATGCGTTGAGGAAGTAGTCTGTGTTATAATACAGCTACTTAAAAGTGAAAGGAATGTAAACATGAAAATATTTGAATCATTAAAAAAGCGTAGTTCAGCCTATGAATTAAGTAAAGTTTCCAAGCTCTCAGATGAAGGGGTTTTGGAACTGGTGAAAGAGGCTGTTATACTAACGCCCTCATCCTTTAACTCACAATCCCAACGCGTCGCCGTACTCTTTGGTAAGGAGTCCGACAAATTTTGGGATTTAACCCGTGATGCACTCAAAGCAGTGGCTCCCAAGGAAGGTTTTGAAAAAACTGTCGATAAATTGAATAAATTTAAAGGTCAGGGAACCATCCTATTCTTTGTTGAAATGGATACAGTTAAAAAGCTTGAAGCGCAATTTGAACTTTACAAAGATAACTTTTATCCATGGGCAGTCCAAGAAAATGCGATGTTACAACTCGTGATTTGGTCAGCGCTCAGTGAGAGTGGCTTGGGTGCCAGTCTACAACACTATAATCCAGTTGTGGACGAAGCTGTTTATGAAACCTTTGGGATTGATCGTAACTGGGAATTGGTTGCACAAATGCCCTTTGGTGGATCTGATGGTGAAATCTCATTGAAAGAAAAAATTAATGTGAATGAACGTGTAAAATCCTTTAAATAATTCAAGACTCAGGTATTCCTGAGTTTTTTTATGTTTGATGTGGTAAAATATATAAATGAAAGAAAATATAAAACTTTACACACCCATACTTGTAATTTGTACCTTACTTTTAGGTTTGGCCCTCATCGCAAGAACTGAGGACTACTATCTCATTGTATTTTATCCATTATTTGTGGCTTTATTCCTCTTTGGATTTCTTATGATTAAATACAGGCCCACACAATTGATGGACTTGGAAAATGAAATCCTTAAAAAGGAATTGATGCTTTCAGTGGTGATTGCTTTGAGTATCCTGATTTTACTAAAGATGTGGCGTGGATGGTTGCTTTCCTATAGAATTATTTTGGTCCTTATTTTCGGGCTTTCAATATTAAATATTGTAATTGTTGCAGATCGTATTAAAAAGGATGTGAAAAAATGAAAAAGAAATTGATGATAATATTGGTGAGTATGTTAGTTTTAAGTGGATGTCAGGACATTCGCTACTTCTTTAAAGGGTTTGAACAAAGTTGGCGGGGTTTGGATATGGTTGTTCAAACCTATGATGTTCAAAGTCAGTTAATTGATCGTATTGAGGGAAATTCTGTCAGCATCAAACGTGATGATAAGTTTGACTCTGATACTGAATCTGATTCCCAGGTACTCAATATTACCGTTGGTAGTTATGAGATGCATCATGTTGGTTCTACTTTAATTGCCCATGAAGTTGGCTTAACGAACTATTTTGAAGACTTTGCACAAAAGGTTGATTTAGAAAACATGGATCGTGCGATTCCATTTGTGAACCGATTCTTCAACACCTATCGCAACAGTTTCACGGGTAAATCAAAGATCATTCTCATTCGCTCCCAACAAGGGGTTCCTTTAGCAACCTTTATTGGAAACAATGTCTCACTCTATAGTACAGATGTTCCGAAAAGTACAGGGATCATCATTGATGGTTACTACCTATTTATTTATCGCGCTGACTATACAATTTATGATGCGGGATTGTTTGGATGATTTTGAAAGATTATTACGATATCTTGGGTGTTTCAGAAACCGATTCTATTAAAGAGATAAAAGTTGCTTATCGTAAATTGGCTAAGAAATATCACCCAGACGTCAACCAAGATGATGCTAAGATGAAACGTATCAATCAAGCTTATAATGAACTTCTGAAACACCATCACGCAAAGCCAAAAGGTAAAAAAGTGGTTGTGAGGCCTGAGTATTCTGAGCCAAGACCCCCTTACTCAAAACCAAACACGGTGTGGCTACCTGTTGTGATGATTCTCATTATTTTGGGATTAATGCAACTCATGATGATACTACTAAACTTAAATTAAGACAGGCCTTCTGTCTTTTTTTTGGCACTCAACCCTTGACAGTGCTAAATATTGTTCGACAGCTTCTTTAACGACGATTTATTTAATAACTTTACTTATGGAAGTGACATCGATATTTATCGAGAAGAAAATCAATATGTGGTAGAAGCAGATTTACCAGGATTTGATAAAGAAGATATTGAGATTGAATTCAAGGGTGATGTTTTATCCATTAAAGCCCAACTCAATGAAACAGTAGAAGATTCCTCAAATAAGAATTATTTCTACCGTTCAAGAACTTCACGTCACTTTGAAAAACAAGTGCGCTTCAAAGATGTCGATGGTGAAAATATTGGTGCATCCTATGAAAATGGTGTGCTAAAGGTTACTTTACCTGCCAAACTTAAAGAAGAAGATGCTGTAAAACGGATCGAAGTTGTTTAATTGTCAGAAAATGATGGGAAGATGTAAGCTTCTCATCTTTTTTTTATGCAATAATGTTATAATAAGTAGAGGTGATATCGATGTTGGAGTTTCCAAAGGTTGCGGTTGATTTGATTGAAGCCATCGAATGTACAGGCAGTGATGCTTACTTTGTGGGTGGTTGTGTCCGTGATGCTATTTTAAATATGGAAACAAAAGATATCGATATTTGTACAGATATGTCGTTTGAGTCACTGAAAGTTTTATTCTCGAAATACCATCCTACATCTTTTGAAAGATTTGGAGGAATGGCTTTTGAGATAGGGGGTTATCATTTTGAAATTACGCGATTTAGAAAAGAAGGGCCTTACTTGAATCACCGCCATCCTTCTACTTTAGAGTTTGAAGCCAGTTTATTGGATGATGTTATGCGTAGAGACTTTACCATTAATGGATTACTCTATGCGCCTTCCAAAGGCTTGGTGGATTATGTGGGGGGGCTTGATGACATAAAAAATCGTATCTTAAGGACCATCCAAGATCCTGAAGGTTCATTTAATGAAGATTATTTAAGAATGCTAAGATTAATGCGCTTTAAAGCAAAATTAAATTTTGATATTGAGAATGAAACCTTTGAGGTTTGTAAAGATAACTTTTATAAAGTAGCTAAACTTCCTTGGTCGCAACTGTTGCCAGAATTTATTAAGTTTATTGAATTGGATCGTTTCACCAAGACGTGCTTAAAATATCCGTTTATCTTGGGGTCTTTATTTGTGGAAATGCATATGTCATTTGATTATGACCAAAACAATCATTACCATAAATACAGTCTTTATGAGCACACCTTAAGGGTTATCGATCATTTGGATGGGGTAGAATTGCGGTTGGCAGGCCTCTTTCATGATTTGGGCAAATTGAAGACCCGCATTACCAAAGAGAATGGGGAATATGGGTATCCAGGCCACGCTAAAGAAAGTGCCAAAATTGCGCATAAGTACTTAGACAACTCATATGTAAATAAGAATTACATTTTAAAAATTATTGAATACCATGATTTATCCATTCCAGTTGATTATATTGAGATGAAAAAATTGGTGGCTGTACATGGATTTGAATTTATGAAGGATTTAATTACTTTTAAGAAAGCAGACAATCTTTCTAAATCTGAAGCCGCTTTGTATCAGGTTGATAAATGTACAACCTATCATGGTTTTCTAGATAGAATTGAAGTAGAAAAACCTGTATTGCATCTACAAGCCTTGGATATTAAGGGTGATATGCTGGATATTGATCCTTTGAAACGTAGTGAAGTATTGCAAAAATTGTTGACGCTGGTGATTGAAGAGAAAATTACCAACAGTAAAATTGAGTTATTAGAAGAGGTGAAACGATGGGGTATATAACCGTTGATGATATTCGTAAAATTTATAAAGTGGGAGATACTGAGATTAAGGCTGCAGATGGCGTTAATTTTTCCATTGAAGAAGGGTCCTTTACAGTCATTGTTGGGCCTTCTGGTGCTGGAAAGACAACGGTCATGAATATATTGGGTGGGATGGATATGCCTACCTCTGGTTCGATTAAGGTTGATGATCGTGAAATTTCAAGTTTGTCTGATAAAGAAATGACCTATTATCGTAGAGATGATGTGGGTTTTGTGTTTCAATCCTATAATTTGATATCCAATCTGACAGCATTGGAAAATGTTGAAGTTGCTACACAAATTTGTGAAGACGCAAAAGATCCCCTTGAGACTTTAAGACAAGTGGGATTGGAAGCGCGAAAAGATAACTTTCCTGCCCAACTTTCAGGTGGGGAACAACAACGTGTTGCGATTGCGCGTGCCATCGCTAAGAATCCAAAATTACTTTTATGTGATGAACCAACCGGTGCTTTAGATACAGAAACTGGAAAACAAATTCTAGAAGTACTGCATCAATGTAGTCGTGAATATGGCATGACAGTGGTAATTATTACCCATAATCGCGCAATTACATATATGGCAGATCAAATCATTGAAATAAAAAATGGTCGTGTCAAACAAAATGTTTTAAACAAAGAAGTGATGTCGGTGGATGAAATCGCATGGTAAAAGATTTACTACGCGAAATTAAAAGAAAGTGGCTTCAATTTACTGCGATCACCTTGATTACCATGCTGGGTGTCGGTTTTTATGTTGGAATTCAAGTCACTGGATACGACATGCGCCAAACGGCAGATGCCTACATGGTTGAAAAGTCAGTGATGGATTTTACCTTACGTCACTCCATGGGTATGGATCAAGAAATGATAGATGAAATTCAAGATATCATTGGTGGCAATGTGAGTGGTATTATCGATGACGATAGTTTCGCGCGTGGCGGCAATTTGGATGATGTGGTAAAAGTCTATTTATATACTGATGCAACCAAGGAAGACCTGACGGTGATTGAGGGTCGAAATCCAAATCAACAAGGTGAAGTTGTGATTGATCATGTCATGAAGGCCCTATATCATTTTGAGTTAGGGGATACTTTTACCATTTTTGGAAATCAGATTTTTGAAACCCAAGAAGTAAAAGTTGTGGGTTTTGTGGAATCCAGTCTTTACTTAAATTTAGAACGGGGACAATCTCAACTTGGGGTGGGGAGAATATCCGGATTTGTTTATGGGATGGAACTACAGATGCAGTCTGATGAAATCCTGTATACGGCGGCAAGGGTTAAAGATGCCGAAGTGGATGATGTAAACTATACTTTAGAAAAGCATGCAGAAACCCTCTCTCAAAATCGTTTCGACCGTTTGATTGTGCCTGAGTTAGATAAATTATCACAAGCACAAAGTGATTTGGATGCGGGGAAAAAAGAGGCTGAGCTGGGTTTTGCGGATGCTGAAAGAGAAATGGATAAAGCCCAGGCACAATTGGATGATGCCTATAAACAACTTGAAGATGGGCTAAATCAGCTTTCGGGTGGCATCGTATTATCAGGTACTGTTGAAGAACGCCTTAATTTGGTTAAATTAAATTATCAAACCATGAAAAACTTGATGGAAAGTACGATTGATGGTTTAAAACAACGGATTGCTGAAACTGAAAATGAAATGGTTAAAGAAGTCTTGCAAAAAGAGCTTGATGCGGGTTTGATTGAGCTTGACGCTATGAATCAGCAATACGAGGTGGGGATTAACCAATTGGACGCAGGCTTGAAACAATACCAAGCAGGTGTTGCGGAACTTGAAAAAAATCGTGCGTTATTTGAATCGGAAAAAGCCAGTATTTTAGCGGATCTCGAAGATGCTCAAAGTAAAATTGATAAAGGGTATGAAGAGATCGAAAACGCGGACCATGGTGTCTTATATATATTTGATCGGGCTGGGTCTATCATTGGATACCGTGAATTCTATGATGATTCCAACCGTATTGAGAAAATTGGTCAAGTGTTCCCCATTATCTTCTTCTTTGTAGCGGTTTTAATAACACTTAGCACCGTAACGCGTTTAATTGAAGAAAACAGAATGGAAATGGGTGTTTATAAAGCACTGGGGTATTCTCCTATCAAAACGGCCCTAAAATATATTTTATTCTCAGGAATCTCTTGGTTAGTGGGAATGGGATTGGGTCTATACTTTGGGTTTTACTTTATTCCAGGCATTATATATGATGCATATCGCATCATGTACCAAACACCAGAACTGGTTGATGGTATTGTTTTAAGCTATGCGATTGTTCCAGTTGTTGTAAGCTTTTTAAGTTCAGTGGGTGTTACCTATGTGAAGAGTATGCGTGTTTCTAAAGAAACAACCGCCAATCTTCTCAGACCAGTCGCACCAAAGAAGGGTCAACGTATCATGTTGGAACGGGTGCCATTTATTTGGAAACGACTTTCATTTTTGTATAAAGTGAGTTTTAGGAATTTATTTAGAAATAAGACACGCTTCCTCATGACGATATTGGGTATTGGGGGCACAACGGGCATTTTGATTGTCGGATTTGGCTTATCCTATTCGATTAACTCTATTACGGATAAACAGTTTATGGAAATCATTCATTATGATGGTTTGGCCTATGTTGAAGCCATTGATTTTGACACTTCTGTCTTTGAGTCTTATGTGCCTGTTTATGTAGAGGGGATTACCCTTGGCAATCATGAAGTTTCACTTTATGTTGCAGAAGATATGAAACTATTCAATGAATTTATTTCATTCTCAGATCGTAAATCAAATCAAGTTTTAGAATATGACTATGAGGATGTAGTTTTAACAGAAAAAATTGCGAAGTTATCGAATTTGAAGGTGGGGGATGCCTTTAATATTCGTGTGGATAATAAAAATATTTCACTCACGGTGGGTGCCATTACTGAAAACTATACGGGACATAATATCTATATGAGTCAGGATACCATTGAATCCATTTTGGGTTCTGCGCCGGATAGTAATATGATTTTATTTAAAAAAGGTGATGTTGAAAATGATACTTTGGCTGAAAATCTGTTGAAAAATGAGTCAGTCGTAACGGTTCAGTTTGTGGATGAGATTTCTCAAACATACCGTAGCATGACTGAGAACTTTGACATTGTGCTATGGGTGGTATTGGGGGCTGCATTGGCACTTGAGGTCTTGGTTTTGGTCAACTTAATTTCTATGAATATGAGCGAAAGAAAGAAGGAACTCGCAACACTCAAAGTATTGGGCTTTAATAAACAAGAGTTGGCGACCTATATCTTGCGTGAGAATATCATCTTGACGATGATGGCCTCAATCTTTGGGTTTATATTTGGGAAGTTTTTACACTACTTTGTGGTTACACAAGCGGAAATAGATTTGGTGATGTTTAATTATGATCTCTTATGGACAAGCTATGCTTGGGCGTTTGTGTTTACGATGGGTCTATCTGTTCTCATTAATTATGTCATGACCCGACGGACTAATCGTGTCAATATGAGTGAAGCGTTGAAGACGTTTGATGGCTAGGAGGCTTTTATGTTTGGATTGTTTTTTCTAATATTCATAATTGTGATTGGGGTGTCGATTTACACGCATCAAAGAAAAAAGGCTTTTAAGCGTGATGTTGTTTATCCTGTTTTAAAAGAAATTTTTGGTGAAGTGGAATATGGTCATACTCAAGGGTTTCAAAGAGATCGTATTTATCAAACAAAACTTGTTTCAAGTGGAAATACTTATCGATCAGAAGATTATCTTAAGGCGACTTACGAGGGTGTTTCATTTGAATTCTCGGATGTACTGATTCAAAATGTAACGAAAACGAAAGATTCTACCGTTACGACAACCTACTTTAGAGGGCAATGGATTATTGTGAAGCCGAAACGTAAGATTGATGGAAGACTTTACGTTATTGATCGTAACTTCGCACATTCCAATCCTAAGGGATTTCTTTTTGGGAAAGATCACAGTTTGGAAAAAATTGAACTTGAAAGTATTGCGTTTAATAAGGAATTTAGAATTTATACAGAAAGTGGTCATGAAGCATTTTATATGTTAAATCCAACCAAATTGCTTAAACTATTAGAGATAAGTGATAAAAATGTTTCGTTTTATTTTGATAATGATGAACTTCATATTGCGATATATTCCAATAAAGATATGTTTGAGCCAAAATTTTTTGGTGAAATAAAAAAAGAAAATTATCAAGAGGAAATTAAATCTTCAATTTTAAAGGTTTTAGAGTATGCCAAGGTGTTTGAAGTGGAGAGGGAATTGTAAGTATGATTTGGATTTTATTAATAGTGGTTTTACCTATCATATGGTATGTATCGGTGTTTAACGATATTAAGCGTACCAATTTAAAGGTTGAAGAAGCTTTTGCGAATATTGATGTGGCTTTGGCCAAGCGTTATTCTGTTTTAACGCAATTGGTTGAAGTGGTTAAAGGATATGCTAAACACGAAAAAGAGACTCTATTATCAATTGTTGAAATACGTAGAGGCATGCCCATTGAAATGAAAGAAAAAGCAATGACTTCTGTTGAATCTGATTTTAGTAGAATTAATGTCTTAGTTGAGGGGTATCCTGATTTAAAGGCCAGTGAGCAGTTTTTGGGGCTTCAAGATGCCATTAGAGATACAGAAGAACATCTGTCGGCAGCGAGACGTTTGTATAATTCAAATGTGACGCATTTTAACAGTCGCATTGAAACTTTTCCAGGGAATATGGTGGCCAATCAATTGAATGCAACCAAGCAGCCGTTATTGCAATTTGATAAAGCTGCGATTCAAGAAGTCAATCTGAGTATTTGACATTGAGAAATAAATACACTAATATAATAGAAAATGGAGGAATGTTTGTGGAAGAATCAGATCGAGATAGGTGTTTGAATTTGGAGGTACTTTTCAATGGATAGTACCGGTATTCAAATATTGATTTTAATCTTTTTAATTATTATGAACGCATTTTTTGCGGGATCAGAAATGGCTTTTGTTTCTGTAAATCAAATGAAGCTTAAGGCGATGGCCGGTAAAGGACACCGTCGTGCAAAGAAAGTATTAAAATTGGTAGAATCACCTACAGATTTTTTATCAGCAATTCAAATTGGTGTATCGCTATCCAGTATGTTATCGGGTGCCTTCGCGGCGGATGCATTTGCGGATGGTTTATCCTATTGGATTGTTTCTATCACCAATGGCGCAGTGAATTTTGCATTCTTTAGACCCATTGCGATGATTTTAATTACCTTTATCACCATGTTCATGATGTTAATTTTTGGTGAATTGGTTCCTAAGAGAATTGCGATGGCCCATTCTGAGAAGTTTTCATTATTGGTTATTCATCCAATCACGGCAATGGCGACCGTGTTTTTGCCTTTGGTTAGACTTTTATCTTTAATCACCAATCTATGTCTTAAGTTGTTGGGTATTGATCCCAACAAGCATGATGAGGTGACAGAGGAAGAAATTAGATTACTGGTTGAAGCGGGTGAAATTGATTTAAGCGAAAAAGAAATGATTCAAAATATATTTGAGTTTGATAACCTCGAAGTTGGGGATATCATGACTCATAGAACTGATATTGTTGCCATTGATATTGATACAGACTTTGATAGTTTGATGGCACAGCTCTCTGATGAGCGATTTACCCGTTACCCAGTTTATGAAAATAATATTGATAATATTATTGGTATTTTTCATTTAAGAGATATTTTGAAATATCTTCAACACAATAAAACTGCAGAAGCCTTTGATTTAAGGAACTTTATTCGTAAACCTTACTTTGTGCCTGAGTCAAAAAGAACGGATGTTCTGTTTGCAGAGCTTACCCGTAATAAGACGCATATCGCGGTTGTAATTGATGAATACGGTGGTACTGCTGGTATTGTTACACTGGAAGACTTAATTGAAGAGGTTATGGGTAATATTATGGATGAGTATGATGAGGAAGAAGCTGTCTTCATTCAAGAAGTTCATGAAAATGAATATTTGGTAGAAGGTTCGTCTTATTTGGATGAGCTTGAGAAAGTTTTAAATATTGATTTACCGATTGATGATTATGATACAGTCAGTGGTTTTGCGGTGGGTGAGATTGGCAGATTGCCCCATCTTGAAGACATTGAAGGGAATGAAGCAGACTTTGATTTCAATGGCTATCATTTTTCCATTGTGGATGTTGATGAAAAAGTTATTTCAAAACTGCGTATTACCAAACTCGATACAGATGAGAAAGAAGATTAGGCAGGCCCTGTCTTCTTTTTTTTGTGTATCGGTGGTATAATTCTTTTGAAGGGATGTGTAATTTATGCGTGTGAGAAATATTAATAAGAATGATAATATTGATGAGATTGCTAAGGTGTTCAATGATAGTTATTTAAATGCATATCGAGCTTATTTGGATCAAGAAATCTTGGAACTCATGATGCGTGTAAATTGGCGCGAAGTGACTGAGGATTTCCGTAACTTTTTCTTGTTGATTGATAAGGATCAAGTCATTGGTATTGCATCACTTAAAGACAATGTGATTGAACGTATCTATTTGCGATTTGATTATGTTGATCAAGGTTTTGGCTCTTTACTTTTAAATGCAATGGCAATTGAATTGGAAGAGCGTGGATATGAAGAAGCGGTGCTATGGGATATTGCAGACAATGCTCGGGCAAGACGTTTCTTGGAGAAAAATGATTTTGAAATCGCAGAGGATAAGCGATTGCTTCCTTATGGAAAAACCGATGTGTATGAGTTTAAATATGTCTTAAATCTTAAATCTAGAAATACCTAAGTAAGTTGATTTATTTGAAATATGATTTATGATATGATGGTACATATTGGAGGATATTCATGAAAACGAAATTAGAAATAACAATGCAAGATGACTCAAAAATATTGGCAGTCTTAGATGGAGAAGTTGCCCCTAAAACAGTAGCTAATTTCTTGGATTTGGTAGATAAGAATTTTTATGATGGTTTAACATTTCACCGTGTTATTCCTGGATTTATGATTCAAGGGGGTTGCCCACTTGGAACAGGGACCGGTGGTCCGGGACACCATATCGACGGGGAGTTTGAATCCAATGGATTTGATAACCCGCTTAAGCATACGCGTGGGGTCTTATCCATGGCGCGTGCAATGGATCCCAATTCTGCTGGAAGTCAATTCTTCATCATGCATGCAGATTCACCACATTTAGATGGTCAATATGCTGCCTTTGGTGAAGTTGTTGAGGGCATTGAAGTGGTAGATAAGATTGCAAATGTAAAAACAAACTTCAGTGATAAACCACTGGAAGATGTAGTGATTAAAACCATTAGGAGGGTATAGTAATGGCATATCATAGTGAAAAGAAATTATAAAGAGACAAGGCTGAAGGTAAAGTCGGCGGTGTCTGTGCTGGATTGTCTGATTATTTTAAGATAGATGTTACCGTGCTTCGCGTTATTGCGGCGATTCTTGTGTTCTTGTACGGCACAGGCTTGGGGTTATACCTTGTTCTTTGGATTTTCTTACCCGATAAAAGTGAAGTTTACTAATAAAAACGCGATTTGTTAATCGCGTTTTTTTATATCCTGTTTTACTTTTGGATAGTGGTTGATGACGCTGGGTCCTGTTTCTTCAATGATGATGAGGTCTTCTATACGAACGCCTCCCACCCCTTCAATATAAATGCCAGGTTCAATAGAAAAACACATTCCCACTTCTATGGGTGTGTGGTTGGTGCTGGATACATCTAGGTTTTCATGGGTTTCTAAGCCAATGCCATGACCGGTTCGGTGGGTGAAGTATTCACCATAACCTGCCTTTGTGATGACATCCCGTGCTGCTTTATCCACAGTACTTAAGGGTTCCCCTATTTTAATGGCTTTGATGGCCATTAAGTTTGCTTCTAAGACAATGTCATAGAGTTTTTCGATTTCTTTATTTTCGCCAAAGAAGAAGGTTCGGGTCATATCGGAGTGATATCCGTTATAGATTCCACCCATATCAATGAGAATCACATCTCCATCTTTTAATGTGCGATTGGATGGGATGGCATGGGGATTGGCAATGTTTTCTGTAAAGACTGAGATGGGATTAAATGACACACCTGTTAAGGGATGGGTTGATTGTTTTTGGTTGATTAAGTTAGCGAGTTCAATCTCAGTCATGCCTTCGTAAATTGCATCCACCAATTCTTCCATAATGCGATCATTGTGTTTGGATGCTGTTTTCATGATTTCTCTTTCTTCCAATGTTTTAATCCGTCTTAAGTTTTCAATCAAATAAGATCCATTTTTGAAGGTTCTGTGATTGTTCATCAGTGGGATTAAAAAACGACTGGGTAGATTCCCATCCACATAAACATCGTTGTATCTTAGGTTGTTAGATAGTATCTCAAGTGGATTATCAGAATCTTGATAATAGATGGCTTGAATGGATTCTGGTTTTGGGAACATGGCGTTTAAAATAAAAAGCGCATCGTCTTCGTGTACCAATAAAACCATCATTCTTTCTCCTGGATCATTCTCATAACCGGTGAGGTATTTAATGGATACTGGGTCTGAAACAATGAGTGATTTTTGGTGGAGTTGTGTCTGTAGTTTTTGCATGGGTTAAGTCCTTTCTGGTGTTGATTCGTGGTATTTCTTTTCATTCATGATATAATATTACCATAGAAAGAAAAGGAGGATGCAAGTGGATACTTCAAAATATAGACAAGTGATTATTGTGAATGGCGAATTGCCTTATGGTCCGCAAATTGTGTTTCCATTTTTTCGACCCATCAGTCTTTATGAAATTGAGGATGATTTTGATAACCTCATGAGAGAAATCGAGGAAGACAATGGGGATGTTGAGTTTATGGACCAAATGATTTTATTTATGCAGGCATTTAAAGATGCTTTGGAAGAGAAGAATTCTGATCCCTTGGTTTATTATTTTATGATAAATCACGGTAATGAAGTCGATTTCAATCAAATCCAAGATGTATTTGATGTGTTGGATGATTTTATAGAGAAAGCAACTGATGAAAATCGGCCTATGCACTAAGAAGAGAATTACGGATGTATGTTCTCTTTTTTTATGGTATCCAGTTGGTAGGATAATGCATCGTTTGAGAGTAACAGTTCTAAAATCAGATAGCTTAATGAAATGAGCATGGTTATCAGTGAAATGATGAAGATAATGGTGGGGATGATATTTGGAATGGCCTCAAACATTTGTAGCAACATCGAAGTGATGGCTGTAAAAAACGAAGTGGCACCCCAAAGTTGCATGAGTCTGATCCATTTGAGTCTTTTCTGTAAATTATCGATTTGATTCTTGATAACAGCGTCTTCTTGGGTATGGTGGAGGTTGATTAAATCTCGGACCAAACCTGCAATCGTTAAAAAGCGATTGGTGTAGGCAAGCATTAAAAGTGAAGTCGCCGAGAATACCAGCGAGGGTGTTTGGATATCTATATTCATATTCTGTCCCTTTCCTATCGTTACTATTGTAATTCTTCTTTATTATACCTAAAATATAGATGGATATAAAGGAGTTGAAGTATGCGTTATTTAATTAATAAGAGAACCAATCCATATATGAACCTTGCATTGGATGAATATGCGATGGAACATATTGATGTGGGTGAGGATTATTTTTTCTTGTGGCAAAATGAGCCTTCTATTATTATTGGTAAAAACCAAAATGCAGTAGAAGAAGTGAATCAGGCTTTTGTGGATGAAAGAAAGATTCATGTCGCAAGGCGTGTGTCTGGAGGTGGTGCGGTTTACCATGATTTCGGAAATATAAATTTTACCTTTATTATCGGTGTAGATGATCCAGGTAAGGTAAATTATAAAAAATATGTGCAACCCATAATCAATGCACTTAAGGTCATGGATATTGAAGCTGAGGCTTCTGGTAGAAATGATATCTTAATTAATGGACTTAAGATTTCTGGTAATGCGCAACGGATGGCTAAAGGGAAACTCATGCATCATGGAACTTTGATTTTTGATGTGAATATTGAAGATATGGTTCAAGCTTTAAACGTGGATCCTGCTAAGATTGTTTCCAAGGGGGTTAAATCAGTTCGCAGTCGTGTCACTACGATTAAGGAACATTTACCAAAGGGAACAACATTGGATGATTTTATGGGAGAGTTGCACTATTACTTGTCCAATAAGAATCAGGATACAGAAATTGAAGTTACCCAGAATGATTTGGATGAAGTGACATTGGCTGCACAAACTAAGTTTTCTACTTGGGATTGGGTTTATGGTGCTTCACCTGAGTTTAATTTAAAAAACTCTAAGCGTTTTACTGGAGGTCGTATTGATGTCTTGATGGATGTTAAGGAGGGGATCATTCAGTCGATTCGTTTTATGGGGGACTACTTAGGTCTTAGGGATGTTGTTGAGATTGAAAACAAGCTTGTAGGTATTCGCTTTAAAGAGGATGAAGTGAGACGTGTTTTGAGTGAGTTTAACCTTAAATTATACTTTGGAAGTATCATTTTGGATGAGATAATTGGTGTAATATTTCACTAGTTGTGAAAATGAAAGTTTTTTTCACATTTGGGGTGATTTTCTTGAATGAAACCGGTTTTCTTGGTAAAGTATATTGGTAGGGCAATGCCCAATAGGAAGGGAATGGAAAAATGACAAAACGTAAGAATTTTAATCCATTGGATTTTGAGAAACATCTTAAAAATGTAGATGCTCAATATCCGTTCGTCCAAGTTATGGATGAAACTGGTAAAATCGTAAATGAAGATTTGGTACCAGATTTAACTGATGATCAATTGGTTGAATTGTTCTCAGACATGCTTTGGTCAAGAGCGTTGAATGATAGATCAACAACATTGGCAAGACAAGGTCGCTTAGGCTTTTTTGCACCAACTGCTGGACAAGAGGCAAGCCAATTGGCAAGTCACTATGCATTTGAGAAAGAAGATGTGCTCTTACCTGGATATCGTGATATCCCACAACTGATCAAACATGGTTTATCTGTTGATAAAGCTTTTTTATGGAGTAGAGGTCATATTGAAGGAAATAAATATTCTGAAGACCTTCATGCAGTTCCGCCTCAAATCATCATTGGTGCACAATATGTGCAAGCTGCCGGTGTTGGTTTGGGACTTAAAAAACGCGGTAAGCAAAACGTAGCCTTTACGTATACAGGTGATGGCGGTTCATCACAAGGTGACGTTTATGAAGGAATTAACTTTGCGGGTGCTTTTAAGGCAAATGTTGTATTCTATATTCAAAATAATGGTTATGCGATTTCAACGCCTCGCCACAAACAAACAGCCGCAACAACTTTGGCTCAAAAAGCAGCAGCAGCGGGTGTACCAGGAATTCAAGTAGATGGTATGGATGCACTTGCGGTTTATGCAGTGTCAAAAGCAGCACGTGATTGGGCGATTGCTGGAAATGGTCCTGTTGTGATTGAAACCATCACATCTCGCTTTGGTCCTCACTCATTATCAGGTGATGATCCAAAACGTTATCGTGACCAAGCTTCATTTGACGCATGGGATAAAAAAGATCCGCTTATTCGTTTCCGTAATTACTTAACTGAAAAAGGAATTTGGAATGAAGATAAAGAAGTTGCGCTTATGAGTAAAATTGATGATGAACTAAAAGAAGCTGTTAAATTAGCGGATCAGGCTCCAAAACAAAACGTTTCTGAATTCTTAGAAGTAATGTATGAGGAACCTACTGTTACAGTGCGTGAACAAATTAAAGAGTTTAAAGCTAAGGAGGGACAATAATGGCAAATTTAACAATGATTCAAGCCATTACAGAAGCACTTGATATCGCTTTAGAACGTGATGAAAATACGTTAATCTTTGGTGAAGATGTCGGTGTGAATGGTGGTGTTTTCCGTGCTACGGATGGATTACAAGCAAAATATGGTGAAGACCGTGTTTTTGATACACCTTTAGCAGAATCTGGTATCGGTGGTTTGGCAATTGGACTTGCGTTGGAAAAATTCCGTCCCATTCCTGAAATCCAATTCTTTGGATTTGTGTTTGAGGTTATGGATTCAATCGTAGTTCAAATGGCGCGCATGCGTTACCGTTTGGGTGGCACACGCCAAATGCCAATTACAATTCGTTCTCCTTTTGGAGGGGGTGTTCATACACCTGAGTTGCATGCGGACTCACTTGAGAGTTTGATTGCTCACACACCTGGTATTCGTGTTGTGATTCCAAGTAACCCCTATGATGCAAAAGGTTTACTCTTGGCATCGATTGAAAATAATGATCCAGTTGTCTTTTTAGAGCATATGAAATTATATCGCTCATTTAGACAAGAAGTTCCAGAAGGATACTACACATTGCCACTTGATAAAGCAAATGTAGCCAACGAGGGAAATGACGTAACGATTGTAACTTATGGTTATATGGTGCGTGAAGCACTTAAAGCTGCTGACACCCTTAAAGAACAAGGTGTGAGTGTTGAAGTGATTGACTTACGAACTGTTTCTCCTATTGATATTGACACGATTGTTGCATCTGTTTCAAAAACAGGTCGTTTGGTCGTGGTTCAAGAAGCACAACGTCAAGCGGGTGTTGGTGCCACAGTCATGGCTGAAATTGCAGAACGTGCAATTTTAAACCTTAAAGCACCGATTGGTCGTGTTGCTGCTCCTGATACAGTTTATCCATTTGGTATGGCTGAAAATGATTGGCTTCCAAATGAAGAAGATATTATTGCAAAAGTTCAAGAAGTTATGAACTTTGACTAAGGAGGAAATATGTCATTTGTATTTAAAATGCCAGATCTTGGTGAAGGAATCGTAGAAGGCGAAATCGTACAATGGTTCGTTAAAGTAGGCGATACAATTGAAGCCGATGCACCTTTGCTGGAAGTTCAAAACGATAAAATGGTACAAGAAGTGCCATCCCCAGTATCAGGTAAAATTACCAATATTTTGATTGAAGCAGGAACGGTTGCCAGTGTTGGTGATATTCTTGTTGAATTTGATGGTGATGGTTCATCACCTGTAGCTGAGGCACCTAAAGCTGAAGCGCCTAAAGCAGAAGCAGCACCTGTAGCAGCAGCTGCAAGTAGTGGCTTTGTCTTCAATATGCCAGACCTTGGTGAAGGAATCCTTGAAGGAGAAATCGTACAATGGTTTGTTAAGGTTGGCGATACAATTGAGGCAGATGCACCTTTATTAGAAGTTCAAAATGATAAAATGGTTCAAGAAGTGCCTTCACCTGTGGGTGGTACTGTTACTGCAATCATGGCTGATGCTGGAACAGTGGCTGTTGTGGGTGATGCATTGGTTGAATTTGATGGTGGTGGCGCAGCACCTGCTGCTGCACCTGTAGCTGCCGCTGTTACACCTGCAGCTCCTGTAGCTCCTGTTCAAACAGAAACAGCAGGCGTTGTTTATGCAGATAACACCATTGCTGGACGTATCTTGGCATTGCCATCTGTACGTCAATATGCGCGTGATAAAGGGGTTGATTTGACCCGTGTTATGGCGACAGGTCGTCATGGTCATGTTACCGTGAATGATGTGGATGCATTCTTAAGTGGTGGGGCAACAACTGTTACACCAGCAGAAGTAAGTGAAACAGTGGATGCTGCACCTGCACCTGCAAAAGAAGCACCTAAAGCAGCACCTGTGGTTGTTAAGGGTGAAACAACGCGTGAGAAGATGACGATGACTCGTAAAGCAATTGCGAAAGCAATGGTTAACTCTAAGTCTAAAGCACCTCATGTAACACTATTTGATGAAGTTGATGTCACTGAATTAATGGCACATAGAAAACGCTTCAAGGATATTGCAGCTGAACAAGAAGTTCGCTTAACTTTCTTGGCTTATGTGGTTAAAGCAGTAACGGGTGTAATGCGTAAGTATCCATTACTCAATGCAAGTATTGATGATGCAACCGACGAAATTATTCACAAACATTTTATCAATGTGGGTATTGCGGTTGATACTGACTCAGGTCTTTATGTTCCAAACATTAAGAATGCTGATACAAAATCAATCTTTGCGATTGCGAAAGAAATATCTGAATTGGCTGGATTGGCCAATGAAGGTAAATTAACGGGACCTGATATGCGTGAAGGTACAATTACCATCTCAAATATTGGTTCTGCTAAAGGTCTATGGTTTACACCTATTATCAATTATCCAGAAGTGGGTATCTTTGGTATCGGTCGTATCGACAAGAAACCAGTGGTATTAAATGATGGATCCATTGGTGTGGGTAACATGATGGCATTGTCATTGAGTTTTGACCACAGAATCATCGATGGTATGACTGCACAACTTGCAATGAATGAATTGAAACGTTTATTAAATAATCCTGATCTATTATTAATGGAGGTATAAGAATGGTTGTTGGAGATTTAGCCTTAGAGCTTGATACAGTTGTTATCGGTGCCGGACCTGGTGGATATGTCGCAGCCATTCGTGCTGCCCAAATGGGTCAAAAAGTTGCCGTAATTGAAAGAGAATATATTGGTGGTGTTTGTCTTAATGTGGGATGTATTCCTTCTAAAGCATTAATTAATGCAGGACACCGCTACCAAGAAGCAAAAAACTCATCACAATTTGGTGTTATTACAAAGGATGTTTCACTAGATTGGTCATTGACTCAAAAATGGAAAGATGACAAAGTCGTTAAAACACTTACATCAGGTGTTGAAATGTTGCTTAAGAAAAATAAAGTTCAGATTATCCGTGGAGAGGCTTTCTTTAACGATACCCATCAACTACGTGTAATTAATGGAGATGAAGCGCAAAGCTACACTTTCAAGAACGCTATTTTGGCAACAGGTAGCCGTCCTATTGAAATCCCTGGATTCAAATTTGGTGGTCGTATCTTAGATTCAACCGGTGCTTTAAACTTACCAGAAGTGCCTAAGAAACTTGTTGTGATTGGTGGGGGTTATATTGGTACTGAGTTGGCAGGTGTTTTTGCGAACTTAGGTACAGATTTAACCATCTTGGAAGGTTTGCCTTCTATCTTGGCTGCATTTGACAAAGATATGGTCAAATTGGTTGAGGACAATTTTAAATCAAAAGATGTTAATATTGTAACTTCAGCGATGGCAAAGTCTGTTCAAGAAACTGAAAATGGTGTTAAAGTTACTTATGAAGTGGATGGAAAAACTGAAGTAGTTGAAGCTGACTATGTGTTGGTTACAGTTGGACGTCGTCCAAATACTGACGATCTTGGTTTGGAATCTGCACGTGTTAAAGTAGGGGATCGTGGTTTGGTTGAAGTTGATAACCAAGGCCGTACTTCTCAAAAACATATCTTCGCAATTGGAGATATCGTTGCAGGACCTCCATTGGCACATAAGGCTTCATATGAAGCAAAAGTAGCAGCAGAAGCCATTTCTGGTAAAAATGTTGCGGTTGACTATGTTGCAATTCCAGCTGTTTGTTTCACAGACCCTGAACTTGCTTCAGTGGGTATGACAGAAAAAGAAGCCAAAGCGGTAGGTGTTTCTGTTAAAGTATCCAAGTTCCCATTTGGTGGCAATGGACGTGCGCTTTCCTTGAATCAAACTGAAGGATTTGTGCGTTTGGTGACTGAAAAGGAATCAGGGCTCGTGCTTGGTGGACAAGTAGCGGGTGTGGGTGCATCAGATATCATTGCTGAAATTGCACTTGCAGTTGAAGCACGTATGAATATTGAGGATCTTTCCTTGACCATTCACGCGCATCCAACGCTTTCTGAAACAATTATGGATGCCAGTGAATTATCGCTTGGTTTACCCATTCATATTTAATAAAATTAACCGGGATTTCTCGGTTTTTTTTATGCTTCAGTTCATGTGCATTTCACACCAATCCCACAATCTCACACATTTTAAATATATGAAATGAAAGCTTGTTTCAGTGACAAAACTGATTGTAAAAATGGAGAATATGGCTTAACTAGGTTGTTTTCAAAGTTCTCGATGAAAGTTGTTTCATTCAATTTTGATTAATTTTCATAAAATATGAATTTGAATGTAAAATTGATTGACAATTAATTTCATTGAGATATAATAGTCGTATACAGAAACATGACAACTGTATAATTTTTCATAAGGAGGAGAAATAATGAAAAAATTATTAGTATTAGTAGTTGTTGCATTATTGGCTCTTACTGCTTGTGGTGGAAATAAAGGTCCATCATTGGTAGAAGACCAAGGTGCTGAAACACTTACTATTGGTGTTCCGTCAGATCAATCCGGTGCATTTATCGCTGGTTGGACGAATAGTTCATACGACGTTTGGGTTCGTAACATGATTTGGTCATATAGTGTTTTCTATGTAGACCGTGACACTGGTGAATATAAAGAAAACCCAACAGTATTAGAAAAAATGGATGTTGTTGAAAATGATGCTGGTGATAAAACTTATACCTTTACAATTAAAGAAGGTTTAGTTTGGAATGATGACACTCCGATCACTGCTAAAGATTATGTCTTTTCAATCTTATATCGTGCGACTGCTGAACATACAACAAACGCACCACAAGATTCTACAGGTTATGAACTTGTAGGTTGGGAAGAATATAATACAAATGGTGGCGCCTTTGAAGGTGTAAAATTAGTTGATGATTATACATTCTCACTAACAATTTCAAACGTTTGGTTGCCTTACTTCTTCGAACGTTCACTTGTTGCTGCATCACCAGAACCAATGCATGACTGGTTCCCAACAGGAGAATTTAACGCTGATGGAAATGGATTTACAAACTCTTCAGCTGAGATTGCTGCTGCAGCGCAACGTGTTCAAGATGAAGTTCAATATGGACCAAAAGTTACTTCTGGAGCCTATAACTTTGTAAGTTTCCAAGATAACGTTGTTACATTAACATTGAATGACAAATATGTTGGTAACCATGAAGGTGTTAAAGCTGAAATTGGTACTATTGTATTGCGTCAAGTAAACTCTGCACAACAAGTTGACTCACTCAAAAAAGGTGAAGTAGACGTTGTTATGGGTGTTATTGAAGGTGGCCCAATTGATGAAGTTAAAGCTGATGAAAACTTAAAATGGCATATGTACCCACGTAATGGTTACGGAATGCTTGTTCTTAAGACAAATAAAGGTGCTACACAATATAAAGAAGTGCGTCAAGCTATCGCATTCTTACTAGACCGTAACGAATTCGTGCAAGAAATTTCTGGTGGATACGCAAACACTGTTGACGGACCTTATGGACTTTCACAATGGTTCTTCCTAGATCGTAAGGAAGAAATTGAATCATCAGTTACACAATATACACATAACGAAGATGAAGCCAATGCACGTCTTGATGCATCACCATACAAATATAAAGAAGATGGTGTTACACCATGGGACGGCGAAGGCTGGCGTCATGATGCTGAAGGAAATAGACTACGTGTTCTACACTTCGGTAGTGAAAACAATGCCGTAACTGAGCTTCTTAGAACTCAATTACCAGTTAATGCTAAAGCAGTTGGTATGGAATATATCGTTGATGATGGTCCATTTACCGCACTTCTAGAAGTACTTTATGGAACTGCTGATTCTGATCATACAATCTTGAACTTGGCTACAGGATTTACAGCTGTCTATGACCGTTACAATGCAGAACACTCTGATTTTGCTAATAACCCAGGTTATAACAATTCACAAATTGCTGATCCTGAACTAGACAAATGGATTATGACTATGCGTGAATTAGAGGGTACACAACGTGATGAATTTGCTGATGCTTTCGTTGAATATGTAAAAGTATGGAATGACTTATTGCCACAAATTCCACTATACTCTAACGAATATCACGACTTTATGACTGCACGTGTAACAGGATACGAAGATACAGTTACAACACTTTCTGACTTCTCACAAAACATTGAATACATGAGAATTGTCAATCCTTAATTAATAGTTTAGTTTACAAATAGTCTATTAATTTTTGGGTAAATAGTGTATACTTAATAACACGGTTGAACTTAGGAAGTGGCCTCGCCACTTCCTATAACTGTGTAAAGGGAGGAAATCATGTTTAAGTATTTAATAAAAAGATTATTATCTCTGATACCAGTTATCATTATTATTTCAATAATGCTTTTTTCATTTGTAAAGATGATGCCTGGTGATCCGGTTAAAATAATGCTTGGGGGAAGTGGGACATCTATTAAAGATCCCGCACAATATGAGAAAGTCTATGATGAACTTTACGTTCGATTGGGACTTGATAAGAGTTTACCTGAGCAATATGTTCGCTGGGTAGCGACGACCGCTTCAGGAAACCTTGGTTATTCAACATCCCATAATAAACCGGTAGTGAATGTTATTTCGAGACCTATGAAAAATACAGTTGTCATAAACGTAGTGTCAATTATAATCTCATTTGTTGTTTCTATTGTTGTTGGAATTCGTTCCGCAGTGAAACAAGGTTCATTTTATGATAAGTCATGGCAAGTAACTTCTATCGTGGGTGTTTCTATGCCGACTTTGTTGATTTCGGTTTTACTCATATATGTTTTTTCAATTAAGTTAAATTGGCTTCCCATTGGTGGGATGCCCTCAATGATTGATGATGGCAGTTTGAAGTATTATGTGGCGTTGTTACCATATATGACTTTGCCACTGATTACGCTGACCTTAGGTAGTTTTGCGGGTATGATTCGTTATGTACGTAATGCGATGCTTGAGGTGTTAAGCAGTGATTATATTCGAACAGCACGGGCTAAGGGTTTGAATGAAAAAGTTGTGATTTACTCACATGCTTTTAGAAACGCTTTAATCCCTGTTGTAACAGTTGTTGCCGGTTCTTTACCAGGAATTTTTGGTGGCGCTGCAATTACTGAACAAATTTTTGCTTGGAATGGGATTGGTAAAGTACTTATTGATGCAGTTAACTCAGCTGACCTTAACTTAGTGCTTGCGATGAACATGTTCTATGCAATTTTATCTTTAGTATCAAATATATTAATGGACGTAAGTTACGCGTTAGTTGATCCACGCGTTAAATTAGATTAGGAGGAAATTTATATATGAAAGAAAAAAATAATAAAACCTCCGTAGGTAAAAGTTTTACCAGTATGATAGCCAGACTGTTCACTAATAAAAATAAAGAAATCGATAATGATGCTTTATTAAGTCCGAGTCAGCAAATTAAACGTAACTTTTTTGAAAATAAAATGGGAATTGTTGGACTTGTTACATTTATTTTAATTTTTGCGGTTGTATTTGTTGGTACAGCTGTTGGTCCTGCTTATAATGAGTATGATCATGATACAGCACTGCAAAATATTGGTCCTTCTATGAATTACTTAAAAGTAAGTAAAAAATTAAACAACCCTGTTGAAATTGCAACAGGTGTTTCTTACTCAGTTGGATTGGATGAAGATGGCGAATTATACTTTTGGGGTAAAGATCCTGGACATATGATGTATCCATCTGAAATTGTAGAGAAAACAGAAGGCAAAAACATTGTTTCTGTTGCCTCAGGTGCAAGACATGTGATTGCATTAACCAATACGGGTGATATTATTGGAGCGGGTTGGAATAACTTTAATCAATCCGAGTTTCCAAGTGAAGTGAAACAACGTCTTGTGGGTGATAAAATTGTAAAAATTGGTGCCCATTCAAGTTATTCTTTAGTACTCACAGAAAATGGAAACGTTTATGTTTGGGGTAGTACAAATGCAAATAACTTAAGTTCTATTTCTAGAGACTATCAGGGTAGAATTGTTGATTTTGCAGTGGCTCCATTTAACCTAATCTTGATTTTAGATGATGGTACGGTTGCGGTAGCAGGTATTCGTGGTTCGGAAGTTTATACGAACCTACCTGAACATCTCCAAGACGGTTCTACCAATATTGTGCAAGTAACGGCTTCAGAAACGGCTGTGATTGCTTTGGATGACCAAGGTAATTTACATGGATGGGGACGTATTTCTGGGGTAAGTATGAGCGATTTACCACAATATGATAGTAAGATTGTTAAAATAAGCTCTACACTAAAATCTTTTAACTTCTTAACAGAAGACGGCACAGTTCATTCAGTGGGTACTGGAAAATATGGTTTAACAGAAGTACCTACGAAAGTAAACAATAGCGACGTAAGCAACATCTTTAGTGCTTACTATAATTCCTTTGCTGTAAGTGAAGATGGCAGTGTCAATGGTTGGGGACTAAAAGGATTTAGACTTGGATCAGATGGCTTTGGCCGTGATGTTGCCACTCGATTGCTTCATGGTGGTCGTGTATCCTTAATTATTGGTGCCGTTGCGATCATTATTTCTGTATTCATCGGAGTTACTGTTGGATTAATTGCTGGTTTCTATGGCGGTATAATCGACAATCTCCTTATGCGTTTTGCAGAGGTTATTTCGGCCTTTCCATTTATGCCATTGGCGATTACTTTGTCTGCTTTATTACCGGTTGATACATCTCAAAATACCAGACTGTTAATGATTATGGTGGTTCTGGGAGTTATTTCTTGGCCGGGTGTTGCCCGATTGGTTCGTGGTCAAATTTTGGCTGAAAGAGAAAAAGATTTTGTGCTTGCTGCGCGAGCATTGGGATTAAAAGAATCTACAATCATCATTAAACATATTTTACCTTCTGTCTTTAACTTAATCATTGTTAATATGACATTGGGTTATGCTTCAAGTTTACTCACTGAAGCGGGTCTTTCTTTCTTAGGATTTGGTGTTAAATCACCGTCACCTTCATGGGGAAATATGTTAAATGGTGTTGTTAACTCCATTGTTATTGAACGCTATTGGTGGCAATGGCTCTTGCCTGCAGGTGCTGTTTTATTGGCAGCATTGAGTGTCAACTTAATTGGTGATGCGCTAAGGGATGCTATGGACCCTCGTTCAAACCAAAAATAGATAGATAGGAGGAAATTATGTCTGAAAAAATATTATTAAAGGTAGAACACCTACAAAAATATTTCCCTTTAAAAAAGAAAAACATTTTTCAAAAAGAGATTGAATATGTTCGTGCTAATAAAGACATCTCACTAGATATTTATGAAGGTGAAACTTTGGGTATCGTTGGTGAAAGTGGATGTGGTAAATCTACATTTGGTAGAACACTCATCCAACTTTATGAACAAACAGCAGGAATCAGTTTATACTATGGAAATACCATTGAAGAAATGATGCCTGAATATGTGGGTGAAACTTATAGAGGTCTTGCTAAGAATTTCGTAGGATATGATGCAGATTTATCTGTTCTAAATTATCTTATCGACGAAGTTGATTTGCTTGACGATTCAACAGATCCAAAAGTGGAAGCTTTGCGTTTGGCACGTATTAATTTTGAAAATAAATATGGAAATATTGTAAGGCTTGCAGGTGGACTTTTAGTTTCTAGTGATTTAAACAAAGTTCAAAAACTCTTGATTGAAAAATATGAAAAGGGTTCTGCTGTTGCTACACTTCTTAAAAAGATTGAATTTGAAGAAAATAAATTGATTATTCGTGGACAGGATGTTTCCAAGTCTTCGAAAATCATGGATATGAAAGCTGACTTGGCGAAAAAGGAAATCGCTAGAGATGAAATTGTTGCGGAAGTTGATGCTTTTAAAGCGGAACTTTCAAGCCATCCTCGCTTTGAAGAGTTTGAGTCTCAAAAAGATGAAGGTATTGATTTAAGTGCTTTGAATAAACATGAAATGCGTCGTTTGAGAAATGATTTACAAATCATTTTCCAAGACCCTTATTCATCCCTTGACCCACGTTTTACAGTTGGTAACATCATTGGTGAAGGTTTGATTGCCCATGGTTTATTTGATGATACAGATTCTCAAGAGTATCAAGATTATATTATTGATATCATGGAGAAATGCGGTTTGGATGCAGAGTATATGCACCGCTATCCTCACCAATTCTCTGGTGGACAACGTCAACGTATTGGAATTGCCCGTGCCTTGGCGCTCAACCCTAAATTTGTGGTTTGTGATGAAGCTGTAAGTGCACTTGATGTATCGATTCAATCTCAAATTATTAACTTATTACAAGACTTAAAAGATGATCACAACCTAACATATCTCTTTATTACCCATGACTTGGGAGTCGTGCGTTATATTTCGGATAGAATTGGTGTTATGTACTTTGGTAATTTGGTTGAACTTGCGCCTGCTGAAGAAATCTTTAGCAATCCGCAACATCCTTATACAAGAGAGTTATTGAATGCGATTCCTAAAATGAATCGTCCAGGTCAAGTGGTTGAACCCTTGCCACTTTATGTTGAAAATGATCTTTATGATTTTAGATATAAAGAAACAGGCGAAGTGGATAAAGATTGGTTTGAAGTCAGTCCAGGTCACTTTGTGGCTTGTAACCTAAAAAACCCTGAGTTAATTGTAGAGGAGTTGTAATATGAGTTTATTAGAAATAAAAAATTTGCATACTTACTTTGATACAAGAAGGGGTATTGTTAAAGCTGTAAATGGCATCTCTTTTGAAGTTGAACAAGGACGCACACTGGGTATTGTAGGTGAGAGTGGATCTGGTAAATCTCAAACTGCCATGAGTATCTTGAAATTGTTTGAACACAATCAACGTATTGCTGATGGTGAAATTATCTTTGATGGAAAAGTTTTAAATCAACTTCCTGAAAAAGATATACAAGACATTCGTGGTAATGAAATTTCTATGATTTTCCAAGAACCGATGACTTCCTTAAACCCTGTGTTTACAGTTGAACGTCAAATGAATGAAGTCTTGATGTTACACCAAGACATGAATAAAAAACAAGCCAGTGAAAAAACAAAAGAAATGTTGATATCAGTAAAAATTACGAATCCTGATGCGGTGATGAAACAATATCCTCACCAATTGTCAGGTGGGATGAGTCAACGTGTTATGATTGCGATGGCACTTGCATGTAATCCTAAGCTTTTGATTGCTGATGAGCCTACAACGGCACTGGATGTTATTATTCAAGCTGAAATTTTGAAGTTGATGAATGATTTGAAATCTGATTTTAATACATCAATTATGTTTATTACCCATGATTTGGGTGTTATCTCTCAGATGGCAGACGATGTAATTGTTATGCATCGCGGTAAAATAGTTGAGTCAGGTCCAATTCTTTCCATCTTTGACAATGCTACGCATCCTTATACCAAACGTTTGATGGCTGCTTTCCTTAAAACAGACATTTCACGTCGTAAGGGTGAAAAAGAGATGGAAGAGGATTTATTCTCATCTGAAAACGATCAGTTTGATTTTAAAAACTTTAGAGACAACAATGAGGCTGATGGAGATTGGGTCCAAGTGGGCGATCAACACTTTGTGGCTTGTCGATTGAAGTAGTATTTTGTTTAAAAAAAGAAAACGTCTATTAGATAATGAATCTGACAACATTAAACAGTTTAAGGAAGAACCTTTGGAAAAAGGGGATACGCTGGCTTTGATCATAGCGGCTTTAATTACGCTGCTACCCGCTGTTTTACTTTTACTGGGTGCGTTGGTATTGATTATTTGGTTAATATTTTAAATGAATATATAAGCGATGATTTAATTGAGATTAAGTTATCGCTTTTTTATGTCTATAACTTTCTTTTTATATAGAGTGTGTTATAATTAGTTAGGTGGTTAACTAAAGGAGTGATAGGATGCATGTAGAACTGGTAGATATGTTCAGAGAATTGGCTAAAAAACAGAGAAAAGTAATCTCTGGTTACCTTAAGGGGAAGGGTATTTTCATTGGCCAACATCGTACGCTTTTTAAGCTTCAAAAGAATCCAGGGATCACGTTGACAGACTTGGCCAATGAATTGGAAGTTTCAAAGGAGTCTTTATCGGTCAGCCTTAAAAGACTTGAAAATTCTGAGTTGGTTTTGCGGGAACAGTCCATGGAAGATAAACGTAAAATACTTTTTAGTTTAACTGAAAAAGGTGAAGCTGTCGCAAATCATGTGCGACTGGGTATTGACCAAATTAATGAAAATATGTTTAAAGATTTTTCGGACAAAGAGAAAAATAATTTGTCTTTTTTATTTGAAAAAATGATTAAGGGATTAGAGGAGGAGATCGTAGATGAAAAGATTGTTTAAGTTTTTAAAACCCGATATGTTTATTACCATTGTGGGTATCATCTTAGTCGCTTCCAGTGCATGGATTGAACTTTACCAAATCCGTATGATGGGAAATGTGATTGATGTTGGTATCGCAAATGCGGACATGAATCTTATCTTAAAAGTAGGGGCTCAAATGGTGGGACTTGCGCTTTTGGGGGTTGTTGTTTCTGTGTTGGGATTGATCATCCCTGCAACAGTGACGACGCGCTTTTCACATCGCCTACGAAGTGCACTTTATGAGAAGATTCAAAAATTCTCTGTGAAAAATGTGAATAAGTTTCAAACCGCATCTTTGATTACGCGTCTAACCAATGATGTGGATTTTATTCAAAGAACCTTGTTGATGACGCTGAGAATGCTGGTTAGAGCACCGGTATTGCTTGTGAGTACGGTATCGCTTACTTATATTACCAACAAAGAATTGTCGCGTATACCTATGGTAGCGGTCGTCCTGTTGGCAGGGGTTATGTACTATGTGGTAACCCATGGTTTCCCTCGCTTTATTGTGCTCCAAGAAAAGTTGGACCGATTGAATAAAAGAATTCAAGAATCTTTAATGAATATTCGTGTGATTAAATCATTTGTAAGAGAAGATTTAGAAGACGTACGCTTTAAAGAAGACAATAAAGGTTTCTATGACGCTTCTCTTAGAGCGCACTATTTAATGTTGTTGATTGATCCTGCCTTAACGGCAGCCATTAACTTTTCAACCATCTTCATAATGTATTTTGCATCATTTTTAATCATTGATGCCCAAACACTGGCCCTAGGGGACCTACTGGTGTTTGTGAATTACTTAAGATTCACCATGTTCTCGATGATGATGATGACCCATGTCTTCATGATGATGACACGATCTAAAGCGTCTTTGATTCGTATCAATGAAGTTTTTGATGAAAATATCAATATTGAGACCAAAGCTGATGCCATAGAAGCAAAACTTGAAGGTAAGATTGAGTTTAAAAATGTTTCATTTAAATATTTCGATGATGAAAATGTTAAGAATACACTCTCCAATATCAACATCACCATTCATCCAGGTGAGCGATTGGGTATTATTGGAAGTACAGGAAGTGGTAAAACCACACTCATTAACTTGTTAGGACGTTTGATTGATCCTACTGAGGGTGAGATTTTATTTGACGGTGTCAACATTCAAAAGTTTGATTTAGAAAGTTTGCGCAGTAATTTTGGCTTTGTGCCACAGAAAAACATCTTATTTTCTGGGACCATTCGATCCAATCTAAAGCTGGGTAATCCTGATGCTGATGATGCACTTTTAGATAAAGTAACCCAAGCATCCTCAATATATGATTTCATTGCGAACGATAACGATGGATATGATATGGCTGTTCAACAAGGGGGAGCGAATTTCTCCGGTGGACAAAAACAGAGATTATGTATCGCAAGGGCTTTGGCCATTAACCCCAAAGTTTTAATCCTAGACGATTCAACTTCAGCACTGGATGCTGCAACTGAAAGTAAGGTCATGGATGCTTTGGATCAAGAGTTTAAAGATATGACCTTAATTTCCATTGCACAAAAGATATCATCTGTGTCAAGAATGGATAAAATTATCGTTTTAAATGAGGGTGAAATCGTGGGCTATGATACGCACGAGAAATTGTTAGAATCCTCAAAAGTTTATCAAGAAATCTATGAATCTCAAATTAGAAATGGGGTGACAGCATGAGTCGACGTATTATAGCGCGTGGTAAGCCCAAAGACCAAAAAGGAACTTTATTACGCTTATTAAAATATCTGGGACAAAATAAAACCATGTTATTGGTGGTTATCATCTTGTCAGGACTGTCTACCTTGGGAGGCCTTTATACTGCTTATGCCATTTCACCGGTTGTGAGTATCATTGAATTGGGTGTTAAGGGATTGATGCCCAGAGACCAAGTAACGCTTGCTTTGATCAATAAACTGATCTTTTTGGCATTCATCTATGTAATTGAAATCGCAATGAGCTACTATGCTGCAAGGCTCATGACTAAAATATCTCAAAGAACGGTTTATACCATTCGTGAAGAAATGTTTGGTCATATGTTGCGCCTTGATGTAAAGTACCATGACTTAAATGCACATGGTGATTTGATGAGTCGCTTTACAAATGATGTGGATTTAATTCAAGAGGGTTTGTCTACGGCAGCTGCCTCAATGGTGGTGAATGCCATGACTTTAGTCGGAACTGTGATCTATATGATATATCTCAGTCCAACACTATCCATAGTCACACTCCTGGTCATCCCATTATTATCATTGCTTTCAAGAACCATTGTGAAGTATTCTAGAAAATATGCCAAACTCCAACAAAATGCTTTGGGTAAATTGAATGGTTATATTGAAGAGAGTGTGGAAGGACAAGTGGTCATGCAACTCTTTAATCATGAACCCAAGTCTTATGAAACCATGCGTGATTTGAGTGATGATTACCGTAAGAAAATGCGTATTGCGCAAATTCTTTCTTCATTAATGTTCCCACTGATGCAAAATGTAAATAACATTAACTACGCGATGGTTGGGATTGTCGGTGGATATCTATCCATATTTAGCGGTTTATCCTTGGGTAACTTGTCTGCTTATGTTAATATGACGCGTCAATTGGGGCGCCCGATTAATATGCTCGCAAACCACTATACAATCTTGCAGTCTTCATTGGCAGCGGCAGAACGTGTCTTTGAGCTTTTGGATTGGGAATTGGAACCCAGCAAAGAAAATGAAATCGTGCTTGAAGATGTGCGCGGTGACGTGGTCTTTAAAAATGTTAATTTCGGATATGAACCAGGTCAAAAAGTGCTGAAAGATGTTTCGTTTTGGGCTAAATCTGGCCAGAAGATTGCCTTTGTCGGTTCCACGGGTTCTGGTAAAACGACCATTACCAATTTGATTTCTCGTTTTTATGACGTGAATGAAGGGTTGGTAACTTTGGATGATATCAGTGTATATGATATCAACCGGTATAGTTTGCGAAAAAATATTGCTTCTGTACTTCAAGATACCCATCTTTTTACAGGAACCATTATGGAAAACATTCGTTACGGTAATCTTGAAGCCACCGATGCGCAGTGTATTGATGCTGCGAAGTTGGCCAATGCCCATCATTTTATTCAAAGACTTGAAAATGGCTATGATACGGTGATTGATGGTACTGGAGACAGTTTATCTCAGGGCCAAAAACAATTGCTTAATATTGCCAGGGCTGCAGTTGCGAATCCCTCTATCCTAATTTTGGATGAAGCGACTTCTTCAATTGATACACGGACGGAACGCTTGATTGAGGTGGGCATGGATCGACTTATGGAAGGTCGAACTACCTTTATTATTGCACACCGATTGAGTACTGTTAGAAACTCAGATGCCATTATTGTGCTTGAGCAAGGTCAAATTATTGAGCGTGGTGATCATGATGCTTTATTGGATCTGGGTGGCCGTTATGCATCACTTTACTATGGCCAATCAGAATTAACTTAAAACTTCAGTAAACTCATGGTATAATCTATCTATGGAGGATGAATACTATGCGTGTGGAGTATATTAATAAAAACGGATATATCGTAGAAACAAAACGAGCGGTTTATGTTTTTGACTATGTAGATGGACGTCTTCCAGCTGCTTATTTAAGAAACAGTAAACCGCTTTTGTTTTTTGTATCAAATAAAGATAATGCTCATTATTCGCAATCGGTTTTCAGTTATTCTAAAACCGTGGTCTTGTCTTATGATGTGGATGTGATTCCATATAGTAAGGTGTTTAAAATGAAACATGATGACATGTTACACTTGGGTTTTGCGAAGGTCTTTGCCATTCAAGTGCCCAGTGGTGGTTTGAGTTATATTATAAAAGAAGTGGATACGACATTATTGTATGCATCCCATCTTAGCTTGTATGCGCTAGATGATCGAAATAAATTAACACCTGCTTATGAGAAAGAGTTATTCTTTAATGCAGTTAAGTTGATTAAAGCATATGAGCCCTTTGATATCGCAATATTAGAAGTGAATTCAGATCTTGGCGATCGTCATATTGATGGTCTTGAATATATTTTGGATCGGATTGAGGGGGGACATGTGTTCCCAACTAATTTTAACGAGCTCGATCCGTTTATTGCGTGGCATCAAACAAACAATAAATTTAAGTTCTATCAACCCAAATTCACAAACCATCAATTTGAGGTGAAAAATGTTTA
The DNA here is from genome assembly GCA_947631935.1 of uncultured Erysipelothrix sp. GTDB lineage: Bacteria > Bacillota_I > Bacilli_A > Erysipelotrichales > Erysipelotrichaceae > Erysipelothrix. Next base: position 13,727 of record CANRNG010000003.1, on the reverse strand, counting down.
AAGGTATTATCTTTGATTTGGACGGTACTTTGATTGATTCTAGAAATGATTTGGGAAATTCTGTCAATCGCACTTTAATTAAACATGGCTTAGAACCCCACCCAATGGATATGTATAATCAATTTGTAGGAAATGGGATTCGGAAGTTGGTTGAACGTGCTTTTCCGAAAAACTATGTTCATCTTGAGATGGCTCTTTTAGATTTTATGGAAGATTATCGTGATCATATTACAGATGCAATTCTTTTTTATGAAGGGATTGAACTTATGTTGAAAAAGTTGAATCAACATAAAATCCCCATCGCAGTATGCACCAATAAGGAACAGTCTTTAACAAACAAGATATTTGAAACCTACTTTAAAGAATATGATTTTGTGGATGTGGTGGGGGATCAATTTGATGGACAACAAAAACCCAACCCATTCCATGTGAATCAACTAATTAATAAAATGAATCTGAGTAGAGAGGTCATTCTTTTTGTGGGAGATTCCAATGTGGATATTCAAACCGCACAAAACGCCAAGCTAAAATCCTGTGGCGTCGCATGGGGGTTTCGCGGTGAAACTGAATTGCGTGAAAGTGGGGCCACATATATTGCAAGAAATGTGAATGACATTATACAATTAGTCATATAACAATTCATGTTTTTATGTGCTAAAATATAGAGTAGAAATGAGGAGATAAAGAGATGGATAATAGTAAAAACCTTGTCTATGTGTGTGGACATAAATATCCAGATACAGACTCAATTGTGTCGGCCCTTGCGTATGCACACCTTAAGCAGCGTCAAGGTGTCAATGCGGTGGCCAGTCGTCTGGGTCCCATTAATGATGAAACCAAATATTTATTAGAACGTTTTAACATCAATCAACCGCTTTTATTAAAAGATGCCAGAGCAACATTGGAAGAAATTGAAATGGATGATGTAAAAACCATTACGATTGATACCACCATTCGTGAAGCCATGGAAATTATGGGTGAAACCGGGCGTCAAGCATTGGCGGTTGTGAATGAGAAAAATCAACTGCTGGGTGTTATTACAAATTCTAATTTGAGTTATGTTGCGGTGGGAGATACGGCACATACCATCGATATGTTGAGTCGCACCAGTATTGAAAATATCACAAAAACCATTGAGGGTAAGTTGGTATATGCTCCTTTGGATTTTAATTTTAATGGGAAGGTGAGCATTGTTGCGATTGCAGCGACACGGCTTCAACATTATGAAGTTAAAGATCGCTTGGTCATTATCGGAAACGATTCTGAAGCACAACTGGAAGCCATTGAAAAAGGGGCTGCAGGTATTATTACGGTTTGGACGGATATGATTGCACCTTCAGTAATTGAAAAAGCTAAGGAACACGGTACAGCTGTTATTATGTCTTCATTGGGAACCTTAAATACTTCACGTTTTATCTTCTTCTCGGCTTCTGTTAAGGAAGTTATGACCAAAGACCTTGTGTTCTTTAATAAGAGTGAGTATGTTGAAGATGTGGGTAAGCGAATGCTTAAAACGCGTTATCGTTCTTATCCCGTAGTGGATGACCAAAATCGTATTTATGGATTCGTTTCCAGATACCATGTTTTGAATCGTCAAAATAAGCGTTTAATTTTGGTTGATCACAATGAATATTCTCAATCCGTTGAGGGAATTGAAGAAGCCGATATTTTAGAAGTCATTGATCATCATCGTATTGGCGATGTTTCTACTTCTAAGCCCATCTTATTTAGAAATGAGATTATTGGATCTACTGCATCAATTATCACAAAGATATTTGAGGAACAGGGTATTGATATTCCAAAAAATATGGCTGCACTTTTACTGGGTGCTTTAATTTCTGATACACTTAACTTTAAATCTCCAACTACTACCCACCAAGATCATAAGATTGGTGCACGTTTGGCAGAGATTGCGGAACTTGAACAAGAAGCTTTTGCGAGAGATATATTTGGTGTAACAACTTCACTTAAGAAAAAGAGTTATGCCGATATTATCAATCAAGACGTTAAGAAATTTATGATTAAAGGCCAAAACGTCATGGTTTCTCAAGTGGTTGTCTATGAATTTGGTGAAGTTAAAAAGATTGTGGATGACTTCTATAAGGGAATGGAAGAGTACGTCAAGGCCCATTATTTAGATTTATTGGTGGTTGTCTTTACTTCTGTTTCTGATAATGGTTCCATTATTCTGGGTGCTGGGGAATTAAAACCGGCAGTGCTAGAGGCCTTCCCCAATGAAAAGGATGAAACCATTTCATTCTATTCAGATGTGGTCAGTCGTAAGAACCAAATCATCCCAAGAATTTCTTTAGCCATTGAACAATATATATCATAAATTAATAGAATTCATATTGTGATGTAATCGTTTTATTATCGAGGCAAAATAATCAAGACTAAATTTTGGAGGCGCAAATTGAGCAATGACACAAATAAGTTTTATATCTAAAGTACCGATCAACAGAGGTTGGTCATCCGATAAAAAATATTGTGTAACAACAGCTCAAGGTATTCGGTACTTTTTAAGGGTTACGCCAGAAGAAAAAAGCGCCAATCGCGAAGAGATATATCATATACAGAATCAAATAGCCGCTCTTGGCGTTCCTATGTGTTCACCAGTAGCGTTTGGGAACTGTGATGGGGATTTTTACACTGTTCAGACTTGGATTGATGGGACGGATGCTGAAGCTGTTATCCCTCTTCTTGATGCATCTGAACAATACACCTATGGTTTAGAAGCGGGTAAAATACTAAAAGTAATTCATTCAACTCCGTATATAGATAATCAGCCTGATTGGGAAACCCGATTTAATGCGAAAATTGATCGTAATATAAAAATGTATGAGGCGTGTTCTGTTAAATTTGATGGTGCAGAAAATTTAATTAACTATTTAAAATGTAACCGTCATTTACTTGCGAACAGGCCACAAACTTTTCAACACGGTGATTATCATATTGGTAATATGATGATTGAAAATCATAAGTTGGTTATCATTGATTTTGATCGTTTTGATTTTGGGGATCCATGGGAAGAATTCAATCGTATTGTTTGGTGTGTTCAAGCTTCTCCTGTTTTTGCTTCAGGTATCATAAATGGTTATTTTGATAATGAAGTACCACCTGAATTTTGGGATTTGTTGGCACTTTACATTAGCAGTAATATGCTTTCGTCTATACCGTGGGCTGTTCACTTTGGGGAAAGTGAAGTTAATAACATGCTTGATCAAGCAAAAGATGTGTTGCGTTGGTATAATAATATGCAAACAACCATTCCAACTTGGTATATTAAGTAAAAGCGCATAATACTATGTAACTGATACATATAATTTTTAGATTCATGCTTTTACTATTCGTTTTTATATCTTTTGAACTTTAGGTGATTCTGTTTCAAGGCTCAATAAAAATCATATAAAAAGGGTATTGAAAATATGCCAGAATTGAAGTGATTGTTGAGCGTGCCTTCCCACTTATTTTAAAATGAGATAATATAATTAAATTGTATACCTTGGAATATCGATGTCTTCAAGGTATTTTTATTTAAGAAGAGACCATTCGATTTCTTAAGGGGTCCATTTCTATCAAAGGATACTTCATCCAAAACAAAGGGAATACTATAATATTGTCCACATTTACGAAATATTTCTGAAATTAATACGGCAGGTTTATTTTTTTTCAGAGTTTTCATTAAAAAAACGTTTTTTTCATTGTAAAATACCAATATACCACTCTATAAAGGGTATATGGGCATTCCTTATTGTAAATGAAAGTGATTTACATTATAATATGAGAGTAAATATTTAAGAGTTGGGTGGAAACATGAAGAACAAACGGGGTTTAACACTAATCGAAGTCGTTGTTGCAATGGCAGTTTTTATGATTCTCGTAACAATGGTCTTCCCTATTCTAACCCAATCAGGGCTGATGAATGTGCAATCCAGGCACAAACTCAATGCTCAAGAGATTGGGGTTTTGGTCGTGGAAGAACTGCTTCATGAAGCCAAAATCCAAGGTTCGTTAGAAAATCTTCAATACCACATTACTGAAAATGACCTCGAGAGTCTTGAGACACAGTTCTCCAGTAGCTATGAAATTAACAATGCTGATTATTCAGTTAAGTTAGAATTTTCAGACACAGACAATCTTGTGAAGGTCATTGTAAAATCCGATAGACAAGTCTTCGAAACGGTAGAGTGGCTTCGATATGATTAAGAATAAAAAGGGATTCACCCTGATTGAAGTCATTGTCGCCATGCTAGTGACAGGCATTATTCTATCGGCAGTGTATTTTGTTTTTATTAAATCGTTTCTAATGAGTCAAGGTCAAGCGGAATTCATCAATGCACAAGATGCCATTCGTACGAGTGCTTTGATGATTGAATCAGATATTAGAAAATCAAGTCAATCCATTGAAACTGAAGCCAATGGTACGTGTACAACAATTACTGATACAATAACAAATGACACATTTGAGTATTGTGTCCAAGACTCTAAACTCATAAGAAATGGAAACGTGCTTATTGATCACGTTAAATCTATAGAATTCGACAATCAAATTAACTATGTGAGCTTTGAAATAACCGGTCAATATCAGGGGAAGGAAATTAAACATGAAAAGAGGATCTATCTCAGAAATCCTTAAGAAAAAGGATGGCGTCGCACTCGTTACTGTGATGGTTGTTTTCTTGACGCTTGTGATCGTTGTTGTGGCCGCAACCATGATGGCTCACTCGAACTTTTTGCGTACCCAAAAAACAACTAACTTATCTTCTGCCTACTACGTTGCAGAATCGGGACTTAACGAAACGATTGATGACTTTAAAGCTTACTATGAATCACTGAGCACGCCTAAATCAGGCTTAGAAATTGAATCAGAATTTAAAAATTTAATCACCATGGAAGATGATTCCAAACGCATAGAATATGGAAATGTCATGAACCAAGAAGCATGGGCAGATACCGCTTTTTCCTATGAGGGAACAGACGGCGACATCATGCTTTTTAGGCTTGCATCAAATGGACACCTGGTAGATACTTCAAGAAGTGTTGAAACTTTTATTAGATTAAGAGTCGCAACAGATCCAACTGATGGAACAGAAGGAACTTATTATCAACCTGATGCGGTGTTATTACTTGATCAAAGTGCAACACCAAGCAATCTAAATATTGGTGACTTTCCTTCCATTGGTGGACCAATAATTACGAACCGTCCAATATATATAAGCAATGGAGCTCAGACTACTATGTCGGGTCCTATTGTAACGAATAAGAATATCACCTTCAATAAAAAAATAACTAGTGGGAATCCAAAGCCTGTATTTATTACTTCAGGAAACGTTTTGGTTACTATTAGTCAAGATGTAACCATTCATGCGATAGTTTTAAAAGGTAATGGAACGTTTATAAATACTCAACCTTCGAATAGTACCAAGGTAAATTACCTACTTGTTCCCTACGATATGAAGGACAAAGAATATTTAATCGATACTAGCAACCGAACTACAATAGATCATATTATTTTCTATGATCCAAACAATTTTGATCCTTTTGAGGATGTACTTCAAAGTAATAAAGGTCAGATTATTCAAAATCATTTGATATTTGGACAAGATCCTGAGTTGGAAGGGTCTTCAATTGTCTACGATTATCGTGATTATTTTAAGGATGATTTTGTTTTAGATAATGTGGAAGACTACGAAAGTTATGTACCAAAAGTTAAATTGCCTGATCGCCCCATTTATGAAGATGTTAAGCCCTTAGTATCTACAATTTCCCCTATTACCATTACAGGATCGAGTAATAACCAATATACGATTGTTGATGCGAATTTAAACTATAAGACTTCAAATGTATGGAATAAGCCCAGTGTATTTCCTATAAATCCTGGTTTATTTTCTGAACATAGTGATTTCAAATATAATAGTATGTATCTTGAAGGAGGGCACAATTCGAGTGATCCCACACGAATTTTTATAGGTGACAAAGACATATCCATTGTAACAAAATCGCTACATATAGATAGATATATTGAAATTATAGGAACTGGTTCCTTGAGAATATATGTAGTTGGTAATGGCGATAAAATTACGAGCAGCAATCTCAACATTGTTCCTGTATCTATTAATACGAGGGATAGTTTGAATGGTAGTTATACAAATGATCCTTCTAAATTACAAATAGTGGTTTATGAAACAACGGATTCTAACGGTAAAGGATTAACCTTAACTACTACAAACTGGGGTAGCAACCCACTTTATGCAACTTTCTTTACTCAAAATATGAATTTAGAAATTGGAGGTTCCTTTGACTCAATTTTTGTCAGTGCTGAAGGAACATCAGTTAAAGTACCCGATTACGGAACCCATAATTTTCCTTTACTATTTGTACCGCAAGCTGATTTAACAATCTCTGGTTCCGCCCATGTTACCGGAGCTGTAGTAGCAAAAAACGTAAGTATTTCCGGTGGTGCAAAAATTGATTTTAATTCCACATTAGATAAATCATTTGTTGATACAATTCTTGCGGACTTTATTTTTATTGAAGGTACTGGGGGAGATTCTGGTGGTAGTACACCTGGTACTCCTGGTAGTCCTGGAAGTGTTGGAGAGTTTACGATTTCTCCGATTCGAGAGGTGGATTAATGAAGAGTTATAAAGTTACGATGATTGATAGAACTGGTAAGACCTTGACTGAGACGCTTCCAGCGGATAATGAGAGTGTTTTATTGGCGAGTGTTAAATCTCAGGGTAATTATTTATTGAATTTTGAAGAGGTTACTTCTATTTCTAAGAATAGGGGTAAGTTGAGTATTAATGCGTTGGTGGTATTTACGTATCAGTTGAGCGCAATGTTGAGTGCGGGTGTGAATATTATTGATGCGCTTCGTATGATTCAAAATAAGGCTGCGAAAGAGTCTGAGCGTTTAATTTATAGAAATTTGTATGAGGAAGTTCAAAAGGGTAATTCCTTATCTGTTGCGATGATGGAGCAGGGTGGTGCCTTTGATGCTTTATTGATTAGTATGGTTAAGTCTGGTGAGTCGAGTGGTTCATTGGGTGAGAGTCTTCAAACAATGGCGAATCAGTATGATCGTGATAAGAAGATTAATCAGAAAATGAAGACGGCCAGTATTTATCCGATGGTTTTATTTGTTGTTTCGATATTGGTTGTGTTGATCTTGGTGACTTTTGTGTTGCCGGGTATTATGAATTCTTTTCCTGAAGCGGAAACACCGTTTCTAACGAGAATTTTGATTGGGTTGTCCAATTTCATTATTTATCGTTGGTATATTTTGTTGGTTATTTTGGGTGTTTTTGTGGGGGGTATTTATTTCTTGTTGAATACGCGTAGTACGCGAATTGTGATTGATCGTTATTTATTGAAAATTCCCAAAATTGGGGGTTTGCTTCGAACTGTGTATTCTGCACGTTGTGCGCGTTCGTTTGCGTCGCTTTATTCTCATGGTGTGAATGCACTTGAGATGATTGAGTTAACGGCGGGTGTTATGGGGAATACTTATTTGGAAGATGAGTTTGATAAAGTGTATGTGAATGTGAGTCGGGGTGAAAGTATTTCTCGTTCTATTGAAGAAATAGCGGAGTTTGATTCAATGTTGCCTGCCATGATAAATGTGGGTGAAGAAACAGGGGATCTTGAGGGCATTCTTAATAAGACTGCTGAGTACTTTGACCAGGAGGCTGAAGGTGCGTTGACGCGATTGGTTGCGCTTGTGGAACCAGTTATGATTGTTTGGATGGGTATTATGGTTGCGTTGATTGTTATTTCAATCTTACAACCGATGTTTAAGATGTATGAACATATTGGATAAGAGGTGGTTAAATGGCGTGTGTAGTAGAAATTAGGGATCGTGAAATTTATGTTTTGGTGGGTACCGGGAGTGCCAAGAAACTTAAAGTGTCGCAGTCTTTGAGAATTTTCTTAAATGATTCGATGTTTACGAATCATGATGTGAATTTTGATGCTGAAATGATTTCTCATATTAAGCAAAAGCTTGATGAGCATAACATTAATTTTAAGAAAATTGATTTGGTGATTAACCATCGTGTTATCTTAACGAAGGAGTTAACGGTTCCTAAAACGGATCGTAAGAAACTTGATTTTATGGTCACAAATGAAATGATTGGGATGTTTAACCTTACGCGTGATTTTATTGTGGATTATACGGTGTTGGGTGAAACTGAATTTGAAGGAAATAAGCGTGTCCATTGTTTGACCAGTGCCATGCGTAAATCAACCATTGAAGGGTTGGAACTGTTTTTTGAAGAATTGGGAATGAAAATTAATTCAATCCAAAGTACTTCGAATTCCTTTTTAAACTTTGTGGGTAAGTTGGAATTGGTAAACGTCTATGAACCGGTGATTGTGGTAGATGCTTCGAGCTCCTATATTCGTTATTATTTATTCAATCATGGTCATTTCATGTTTATGCGTTCTATTTATATTCATGTGGATGATGATCCGCAAACAATCACAAAGCGTGTCTATCATGTGCTTGAATTGATGAACCAATCTCAAGCTGGTGATTCAGGTAAGCCGATCAGTAGAGTCTTGCTCTTTGGATTTGAGAAGCGCTTTGCTTTGATGACTAAGATTGTGGCTTCGGGATTACAACTTGAATCTGAAGTTCCCAATATTTTCGATGTTGTAACGCCTGATGATGCAAATCTCTATGATTTTGTGAATTGTATGGGGGTGTTGGTATGAAAAAGTCGATGAACCTCTATAAAATGTACCAAAATGATTCTGTTAAACAGCGTTCTTTTGGGTCTGTGGGTACAGCGGTTGTGCTCTTGGTTGTTTTGGCTTTAATTATGGTGGTCTTTGGCTTAAGTAAGGTATTTGAAAGATCGCTCATTAGGGGTGAAATAAATACACTTGAAAACTATGTCAATAATCCTGCTACCATTGAAAGTTTTAATAAAGCCAATGCAATTTCTTTAGAAAATGCGAATTTAAAGTTACTTCGAGACTCTATTGACGAGGTTAATCAAGTTTTTGATGAGAAGAAGTCAATTAATTCTTATATTCTTTCTGAGATTTTGGTGGCAACACCCGATGATTTAAGAATTGATGCGTTGGTGATTGTGGGGGCAGAAGTTCAAATTTCTTTTAGTAGTAAAAATGCTGCTTCTGGTGCGGAGTTTATTCGAAATCTAAAGGATACATCCATTCTCAAAGATGTCAGCTATGAGGGGTATGAGCGTGTATTGGCCGGAGAAGACAATGTCCGTTATAATGGGACAGCTACTGCAGTCTTAAGGGGGAGTTACTGATGACGAAATTATCTAAACGTGAACAAGTTCTCTTAATTTTCTTGGCTGCTGTGGTTATTTTCGGGTTTGGCATTATGTATTGGATCATGCCTTTGATGGCGGATATTGATGCGCTTAAAATGACTAAAGATGATTTAGAAATTCAAGAGATTCAAATGAGGACAACCATTGCTCAAACTGATAAATTATTGGAAAATAAAGATAATTTAATTGATGAAGTGGATGATTTAATGGATCATTTATCGGATCCGTTGGTTGCTGAAAAGTTTGATGACATCACAAGATCACTTGCGAAGTCGCGTCAGATTACGATTCATAAACTTCAATATGGGGGTGTTGAAGTAGTGATGCCAACCGCAATGGAAAGACCCATTGATACTTATGAATATAATTTAAAAGAACTACTCAATACCTACCTTGGATTTGGTGGTGAAACAGTAGTTCAAAAGGAAACTGGACATCAGATATTAAAACAATCGGTGACCCTTGAAGTAGAAGGTTCTTACGCCAGTGTTCAAAGATTGTTGGGAGACCTCAGTAATGTGGGTTTGACTTATTATGTAAAAGATATTTCATATGAACGCATTACAACACAAACGATGTTGCCTACCAGCAGTCCAGATGAAGCAGTTGTATATGATGAGGTGACTGCTGAAAATAGTACCATTACGGTTGATGTGTATTTCTTGAATAAAGAAATTTCAGATGATTTAAGACCACAGAAGTGATACATACCATTGTATAAATTGGGTTCCATAGACTAATCCAAAGAACAAGCCAATGGCTAAGAAGGGTCCAAAAGGAATGGCATCTTTTCGAGATTTTGATTTTTTAATTAAAACAACGATACCATAGATGCCACCTACGACAACCCCAAAGACAAAGGCTGCAATGATGTTGTAAAATCCAAGATAGATCCCAGATACAAACATGAGCTTGATGTCTCCACCGCCAATACCGCCTGTTGTCATGGCAAGGATGAGGAGTGGAATTGAGATGATGAGTGCACCTCCTACAATATTAAGAATATCTTTCTTAAGTAAGATGGCGTCTATGATTCCAATGATTAATATCATTATTTGGAAGCGATCGTTGATGATCATGGTATCGAGGTCTATAAATGTAATAACGATTAAAATGGATACGAAAGCAATTCCAAGAATACTTTGAAGTGTATATCCAAAGTGATTGTAGACAAGAACGTAAGCTAGTCCTGTTAGAATTTCTAGCAGTGGATATCTTAAAGAAAGTTTTGTTTTACATTTACGACATTGTCCTTTTTGTAAAACATAACTTAAAACGGGTATCAATTCTAGGGCCGCGAGGTCGCGTTCGCAGTATTCACATCGTGAACGTCCCTTTGCAATTGAGATGTTCTTTGGGAGTCTATCAATGATAACTCCTAAAAATGATCCCATGATTAATCCGAAAATATATAAAAATATTAGTTCCATTACTATCACCATGGATATTATAGCAAAGAAAGAGGTAGTTTTTATGCGAAGAATGAAATTTGGAGAAATATTGGTTGAGGAACAACTGATAAGTGAAGCAGAACTCCAGGAAGCACTGAAGCGTCAGAAAACAGTGCGCAAAAAGTTGGGTCAAATTTTGATTGATATGCGTCTTTTAACTGAAAATGAAATGTTAGTTGCCTTATCTAGAAAACTTAAGTTTCAATTTGAAGAAAACCCAATCAAACATTTAGATAAATCTGTGCGTGATCTTGTGACTTATGAGTTCTCGCAACAACATAAAATTTTGCCACTCTTTATTGAGAATGGAACCCTTTTCTTTGCGACCAATGATCCATTAGACTTTGTCACCATGGAGGATTTGAGCATGATTACAGGCTTTGATACCTTACCCATCCTCTCTCCCATGAGCGCCATAGAACACGGCTTAAACGTCCTCTATAACCTTGATAACGTCACTGTAAGTCTCAGTGCAGAGATTGATCAAGATGAAGAGAGTCTGATTAAACGTGTTGACTCTGCCCCAGTTGTTAAGATGGTCAATAACATCATTAACTCAGCCTATAGTGTCAATGCATCTGATATTCATATTGAACCTGGAAAAGATGCCACACGCATTCGCTTTAGAATTGATGGAACCTTATCAGAACACATGGTCTTAAATAAAGACCTACACGAACTGGTCGCAACGCGTATTAAAATTGTTTCAGGCATGAATATTGCAGAAAAAAGAAAACCACAAGACGGCTCATTTAGACATGTAGCTGAATATACAGAAGTAGATATTCGGGTGAGCTCCATTCCAACTCCAGATGGAGAGAAACTGGTTCTCAGACTCTTAGGAGCAGACCAAAATATCAAATACGACTTGGATTCCATCGATATTTCAGATGAATCCAAACAACAACTGCGTGAAATCTCCAGGGTTCCACATGGAATCTTACTTCTCACGGGACCCACAGGGAGTGGTAAAACCACCACCCTCTACTCTTTACTCAACGAAATCTCTACACCAGAAATTTCAATTGTAACCGTAGAAGACCCCGTTGAAAAGAGCTTTGAAGGCATCACGCAAGTCCAAATTAACGCTAAAGCCGGTCTGACATTTGCTAGTGGACTCAGATCGATATTAAGACAGGATCCCGACGTCATTATGCTCGGAGAGATCCGTGATAGCGAAACGGCATCTATTGCCATCCGTGCTGCGATTACAGGGCACTTCGTGTTATCCACACTCCATACAAACGACGCACTCAGTTCGATTGTACGACTCATTGATATGGGGGTTGAACCCTATATGGTTGCCTCAAGTATTAAGGCAGTTATCGCACAAAGACTGGTGAAGAAAGTTTGCTCACACTGTGGCCAAAAAGTTCCACTTGCAAACGAGGATAAAATCCTGTTTAATATGGATGGGTTAACACACGAAATGAAAGGGGGGGGATGCGAACGTTGTAATCACACCGGTTATAGTGGCAGACAAGCAGTTTTCGAAATCGTATTTATTGATGATACACTTCAAGACATGATTTCGGATGGCGCAACTATGTCTGAGTTAAAATCTTATGTTGTTTCCAAGGGAACAAAATTCCTAAAAGATGACGTCATTAGACTCATTCAAGAAGGCAAAACAACAACAGAAGAAGCTCGCAAAATTTTATTCAGTGTTAACTAGCATAAAACATATATTAGAAAGAAATGGAGAAAGAATAATATGTTGAAATTAATGAGAAGAAATAACAAAAAAGGTTTTACACTTGTAGAACTTATCGTAGTAATTGCTATTTTAGCAATTCTAGCACTTATCTTAGTACCAGCTATTACTGGTTATGTAAGCAAAGCTAACAAATCTAAGAACCAAGCAAACGCACGTGCAGTTTATACCACAGCAATGTTGGTTAATGCTGATGCTGATGAACCATATGATGATGCTACTTTAAAGGCAGCAGTACTTGAGTTTGATAAAACATTAGACGGCAGTAAATTTGAAATTGCATTAGCAGCTGATAAAACAGTTGCATCAGTAACTTACGATGGTATCACTTTTGATGGTAAAGAGTTTACAGAAGGTACAGTAACACCTTAATATTTAATGCTTAACAAGATGCCAACATTAATTTGTTGGCATTTTTTTGTATTTCGTGAGTTATAAAAGATTTTGTCAAATACTTGAAAAGAGGCGTTTTAAGTAGTTAAATAGTACTACTGGATAAGGATAATTGGTATGTTTAAAAGACATGGGTTTACAATGGTTGAGTTGTTGGTGGTGATGGTGGTTTTGGCGGTCTTGGCTTTATTGATTGTGCCGCAGTTAGTGAATCATATTGAGGGTGTGACGGCTGAAAAAGACGATGCGAATGCGCGGGCACTTTATTCTGAGATGATGGTCATCCTTCATGATGGGGAGTCGAGTGTGAGTGTGATTGAGGATCTTTTGGTTGGTAGGAACGATTTGGATGAGGGGGAGCTTGTGGTTGAATTGGTTGATGAACGGTATGTTTTGACGTATAAAGGGGTTTATCGATATCCGTAATGATTTTTAGTTTTGGCTTGTAAAGCGCTTGCGAATGGTGTTTAATATACGTGTTATTTATAAAAAATAGATTGGGATGTGTATATGGGGGATTTGATTAAATTAATGAATGAATATAGTTTGGTAGTAGTATTAATTATTGTGCTAGTACTTTTTGTTGTGTATTACTTGTCTGTAAAAAAATGTATGGGTGTTAAGGATGCGCTTTATGAAACAATCATTGATGATAAGGTTGTTTTGGTGGTGGATGATCATGATCGTTTGGTGCATTATAGTTATAATTTTAAAAGACTATTTCCTGAGGTTGTAAAATTTGGAAATTACGATGATTTTGCGGATCATTATGATCTCTTGGTAGATATTAGAAATGTACAAGATGAAGTGGTTGAGATTTTGGATGTGCGGTATTTACTTCGCATTATTGATAAGGGT
>CANRNG010000002.1 GCA_947631935.1 uncultured Erysipelothrix sp. | reverse complement strand
ATCCATGCTACATTTTTCATAGTATCTCCTTCTTTCTTTATATATTTCATTATAACATGAACTTTCGGTTTCAATATAAAAGTATCGGGAAGATATAAACTGTTGTTTTTTTCATTTTTTTCGTTGTAGTTTTTAGATGTCTATGATATTATATAGAAGCTTTGTATCTAGGGAGTACGTACCTCAAACGGCTCGCTTGGTTATAAAGGTCTATATAGAAAGGTGAGGAACAATCAATGCTAACAAAAGATGAAAGACAAGCTATCATTAAAGATTTTGCTCGAAGCGAAAATGATACAGGATCTGTTGAAGTTCAAGTTGCTGTTTTAACTCATGAAATCAACCGTTTAACAGTTCATATGAAAGAACATAAAAAGGACTTTCACTCGAACCGTGGGTTGCTTAAAAAAGTTGGACGTCGTCGTAACTTACTAACATATCTACGTAATGAAGATGTTAATCGTTACCGTGAGTTAATTACACGTTTAGGATTAAGAAAGTAAAAAGAGCATTTTGCTCTTTTTTTTTAGGAGAAGTATATGAAGATAATTAAACGCATAGGATGGTTTATTAAAGAAGAAAGATTCTCATATGCAATGGGAATCTTATCTTTGGGAATCATTGCTGCACTGAATTTAATACCGCCGCGCATTATTGGAAATGTCATTGACGAAATTGTCGCAGGCGAGCTCACAAAAGCCAACTTACTCAAGTATTTATTAATATTTTTGGCTGTTGGGATTGTAGTCTATATTTTACGTTACGCTTGGCGCATGTTTATTTTCGGAACTTCTTTTAGACTGGAAAGAAAAATGCGTTTGTCTTTATTTAAACACTACACCCGAATGTCACCTGAATTTTATCAAAAGTATCGCATCGGTGAATTGATGGCCCATGCAACCAATGATATCCGTGCCATTCAACGGGTTGCCGGTGCAGGGGTCTTACAATTTGCGGACTCTATTTTAACGGGAACCTCAGTTTTAATTGCGATGTTTTTTACAATTAATTTCAGGTTGACTCTGTTGGCATTATTACCCATGCCATTCATGATTATCGGTGCCCAAAAACTCAGTAAAAAATTGCATGATTCCTTCTTTATTGCCCAAGGTGCTTTCTCTGACATGAATAACCGTGTTCATGAAAGTATTTCTGGTATTAAAGTTATGAAGGCGTTTGGCCACGAAAAAGGGGAAATAGAACGCTTTGATAGGGTAACGGATGATGTTTATCATAAATATATGAAAGTATCTTTTTATGACGTTTTATTTGAACCGTTGTTTATTTTGGTTATCATGATTTCTTACGTCATTATTCTTTGGTTTGGTATTCTTTTGATTCAATCCGGAGAAATTACAACAGGATTGTTGGGGACCTTTATTTCCTATGTGCATCAATTGATGTGGCCGATGATGGCGATTGGATTCTTGATGAATACCATTGAGCGGGGCAATGCTTCTTTTGATCGCATAGAAAAAATAATGGATGAAACTGAATCAGTTCAAAATTACAATAAAAAAGAGTACGACTTACCTCACGGTGACTTGAATTTTAATATTGAGTCCTTTAAATACCCATCCGATGCGGCGCCTGCCTTAGATAATATTAATTTTTCTCTTAAGTCAGGAGAAACATTGGGAATCGTGGGTAAAACTGGTAGCGGTAAAAGTACTTTATTAAAACTTTTACTGCGTGAATATGATGACTATACGGGGACCATTACTTATGGTGGTGAAGATATTAAATCATACAATCTCCATGCTTTAAGGGAAGTGATGGGCTATGTTCCACAAGATAACTTCTTGTTTTCGATGAGCATTGAAGACAATATTAAATTTGGGAATCCAGATGCCTCTTTAGAAATGGTTAAAAAAGCAGCCGAGATTGCGGATGTTCATGGCGATATTGAAAAGTTTGAACAGGGTTATGCTACTTTGATGGGAGAAAAGGGGATTTCTTTATCGGGTGGTCAAAGACAACGTGTCTCCATTGCGCGTGCACTCTTATTGAATCCACAGCTATTAATTTTGGATGATTCTTTGAGTGCAGTAGATGCAAAAACAGAAGAGAAGATTCTCAAAGGGCTTAAAGAGAACCGTCAAGGTGAAACGACCATTATTTCTGCCCATCGTTTGAGTGCACTTAAACACGCGGACTTAATTATTGTATTGGACGGGGGTCAAATTATTGAATCGGGAACCCATACGAGCTTAATGCAAAGTGATGGTTGGTATGCGATGATTTATAAACAACAAGAATATGAAAAAGGAGATACTGAAGATGGAAACATTGACGCCTAAACAGCAGTTGGCTATTTTTAAACGTTTGATGGGATATCTAAAACGTTATCGTAAAATCATCGTCTTGGCGTTTATTTTAATAGGATTGGGTGTAGGGACAGATTTGATGGGTCCCTTGATTCAAAAAACCATTATTGATGATTATGTGGTGATTGAAAATTTTGATATGCCTGTCATTGCGAAGTGGATTGGTCTATATATCTTCTCTTCGGTGGTGCATTCAATCTTAAAGTATTATGGCACACTTTATTTCCATAAAATTGGTAATGCGATTACCAAGGACATTCGTTTGGACTTGTTTAAGAGCCTACAGGGACTTGGTATGCGTTACTTTGACCAAACACCGGTTGGTAGTATTGTGAGCCGTGTGACCAATGATACAGAAGGTATCAGAGAGATGTTTATTCATGTAATCTCAGTTATTTTAACCAATGTGGTGGTTATCATTGGTATTGTGATTGTTATGTATCGTTTGAATGCCTTATTGGCCACTATTTTTGTTATGTTTATTCCTGTCGCAATCTTCTTTGTGTGGGTTTACCAAAAATATAGTACGAAATATTATCAAATGGCGCGTGAAAAAAACAGTCAAATTAATACCAGAATCTCTGAGAGTATTTCAGGGATGAAGATTATTCAAGAATTTAACCAACAAAAACGCATGATTAAAGAATTTTCTCAATTAAATAATGAATACTATGAAGCCTCATATATGAACATGAAGATTGATGCTTTGTTGTTGTCGCCAGTCATTCATATCTTAACCATGATTGCGATTGCGATTTTATTGAGTTATACAGGGCTACAAAGTTTCAATGGCCAAGTTATTGTTGGAACAACCATGGCATTTGTGGAATTAATTTATCGCTTCTTTGATCCTTTATTTCAAATTATGGATCGTTTGTCCATTTACCAAGAAGCTCTTGTATCCAGTGAACGTGTTTTCAGAATTATTGATCATCAAGAAGTAACCCCTCAACAAAATGAAGGGGCGGATGCTGAGATGAAAGATGGAAAAATTGAATTTAAAAATATTACGTTTTCTTATGATGGGAAAAATAATGTTTTAAAAGATGTATCCTTTACTGTAAACCCTGGGGAAACCATTGCGCTGGTAGGCCATACTGGAAGTGGTAAGAGTTCTATTATTAATGTCATGATGCGTTTCTATGAGTTTTATGAAGGGGATATCTTGATTGATGATGTATCCATTAAAGATTACCCAATTGAAACCTTAAGAAATAAGATGGCACTTGTTTTACAGGAACCCTTTATATTTTATGGTAATGTGAAAGATAATATTCGCTTAATGAATGATGAGATCAGTGATGCAGCCATTATTAAAGCGGCTCGCTTGGTTCAAGCAGATAAATTTATTTCTGAACTTGAGGATGGCTATGATGCACATGTTATTGAAGGTGGAGCTTCTTTCTCAGTGGGCCAAAAACAATTGTTGTCGTTTGCGCGTGCGATTGTTAATGATCCCAAAGTCTTAATTTTAGATGAGGCAACCGCCAATATAGATACTGAAACCGAAGGTTTAATTCAAGAAGGTTTAAGACGCATCCGTGAGGGGCGTACCACCATCATGATTGCCCATAGATTGAGTACCATTAAAGATGCACATAAAATTCTTGTGTTGGAGGATGGCGAGATTAAAGAAGCGGGTAACCATGACGAATTAATGGGTCTGAAAGGTCTTTATTTTGCGATGGTCGAACTCCAAAACAATGCGATGGACACAGAATTTAATTAATAAGTGTAAACTGCGTTGAAATGTGATAATATAATGAAGTATAGAGGTGGAAAAATGAACAGAAAAGTTTATAATTTAGATTTCTGCGGTAGTAACTTTACCGTTGAGACAAACGAAATTGCTAAGCAGGCTGGAGGGTCTGTTTTAATCCGTTATGAGGACACGGTTGTGCTCTCTGCAGCAACAGCCAGTAAATCAGCCAAGGATCTCCCTTTCTTTCCATTGACTGTAACTTTTGAAGAAAAGTTATATTCAGTTGGTAAGATTCCTGGAGGTTTCTTAAGAAGAGAAGGTAGACCCAGTGAACATGCTACTTTGACATCACGTCTTATTGATAGAACCATTCGTCCTTTATTTGCGGATGGATTTAGAAATGAAGTTCAAGTTGTGAATACTGTTTTATCAGTAGACCATGATTATTCAGCAGATATGGCTGCTATGTTTGGCGCATCTTTGGCGCTTTGCGTATCTGATATTCCTTTCAATGGACCCATTGCTGGTGTTACAGTAGGACTCGTGGATGGAACGCTTATTATCAATCCAAATCTTGAAGACCTTGAAAAATCTGATATGCACTTGGTGGTTGCTGGAACCAAAGATGCCATTAATATGGTTGAAGCCGGTGCCAATGAAGTGAGCGAAGAAAAGTTCTTAGAAGCCATGATGTTTGGTCATGAATATATCAAACAACTTTGTGAATTCCAAGAAACAATCGCAAAAGAAATTGGAAAAGAAAAAATAGAAATTGAATTGTATACAGTCCCTGAAGCCATCACACAAGAAGTCAGTGAATTGGTTGAAAGTGATCTTCGTAAAGCTGTGGCAATTGAAGGTAAATTAGAACGCTATAATACCATTGATGCTTATGAAGCAAAAGCAGTTGAATACTTTGAAAACAAAGAATATGAAACTGAAAATGAGAAAAAGAAAGCCATCAGTTATGCCAAAGAAGTTTGTGACAATATTGTGGCTGATGAAGTGCGTCGTCTAATTTCAGTTGAGAAAATCAGACCTGATGGACGTCGTGCTGATGAAGTGAGACCTTTAAATGCTCAAATCGATCTATTACCCCGTGTTCATGGAAGTGCCATGTTTACACGTGGTGAAACACAAGTACTCTCTGTCGCAACTTTAGGTGCAATGGGTGATACTCAAATTATTGATGATTTAAGTGATGTTGAAAACAAACGTTTCATGCATCATTATAACTTCCCACCTTACTCAGTAGGTGAAACAGGAAGAATGGGATCACCAGGTCGTCGTGAAATTGGTCACGGTGCATTGGGTGAAAGAGCCTTAAGCTATGTGCTACCCTCTGTTGAGGAATTCCCATATGCCATTAGACTTGTAGCGGAAGTGCTTGAATCCAACGGTTCTTCTTCTCAAGCAAGTATCTGTGCTGGATCTTTAGCCTTAATGGCTGCCGGTGTTCCAATCAAAGCTGCAGTAAGTGGTATTGCGATGGGACTGGTTAAATATGGAGATCATTATACAATCCTAACCGATATTCAAGGAATGGAAGACCATTTTGGTGATATGGACTTTAAAGTTGCCGGAACCAAAAATGGTATTACAGCCCTACAAATGGATATTAAAATTGATGGATTAACTGAAGAAATCTTACGTGAAGCATTGGCGCAAGCACATAAAGGACGTACAGAAATCATGGAAACCATGAATGCAACTTTAGATGCACCAAGAGAAGACGTAGGTCAATATGCACCTAAGATTGCACAACTTACCATTGCTGTTGACAAGATTCGCGATGTAATTGGTTCTGGTGGTAAAATCATTAACCAAATCATTGAAGAAAGTGGCAATGTTAAGATTGATATCGAAGACGATGGTCGTGTTGTTATTTATCACGATGATCGCGCTATGATTAACAAAGCCAAAGAAATGATTGAAAACATTGTAAGAGAAGCCAAAGTAGGCGAAATTTATGATGCAAAAGTGGTAAGAATTGAGAAATTTGGTGCCTTTGTTGAACTCTTTAAGGGAACAGATGGTTTACTTCATATTTCAAAAATTGACCATGATCGAATTGAAAAAGTTGAAGATGTCTTAAACCTAAACGATATCGTTAAGGTTAAAGTAACTGAAATCGACGATAGAGGTCGTGTCAACGTATCTCGTAAAGCTTTAATTGAACGCCCTAAAAAAGAAGAAAATGAAGCTTAATTACGATTTAACTGAAAAAGACTATATTGATTTTTCAGTCTATCATCATCAATCATCTGAGAGTTATAAGAAACAAAGTCTGTGGTTACGATATGTTATTCCAGCAGTCTTCATGCCTGTCATTGTTTTGATAGGAACGCGCATCTTTAAACAATCTGTTTACTTATGGTTGGTGATAGCCCTTGGGTTTTATGCCTATTGGACGATTCCCTTTAATAAACGTCACCGAAAACTCTTATCAAAAGAAATTAAGGTGAGTCTAGGGCGAATGGACAATCGTGCACGCTTAGGTCAAAAAAATCTTGAAATTTTAGATGATATCATCATAATTCATGATGGACATAATCAAGAGGTGATTGCGAAATCCGTGATACAAGATATCGTGGTCAATGGTGATGTAATTTATGTTTATATCAGCAGTGTACAAGCAATCTTAATTGCGAATAGAAATACTGGTTACCATACTGAAGCCATCTTAACGGCTTTAAAATAGAAGAAAGGTGTTCCATCCGGAACACCTTTTTACATGCTATCTATAATCGTTTGATAAATCTCATCAAGATTATAATTTGTATTTTGAGTTTTAAACTCCAACTCTTTCTCATGATAACGCGGTATCACATGAACATGATAATGAAAGACAGTCTGACCCGCAACAGGATTCGCATTGGAAAGAATGTTGACCCCTTTAGCATCAAAGATTTTAACCAATTTTTGAGCAATTTTTTGTACAGCCAAATTGACCAGGGTAATGGTTTCAGCATCGGCAGTTAAAACGGATGCTGTTTCTTTCTTTGGTACAACCAATGTATGACCTTTGGTGTTCTGGGCAATGTCTAAAAATGCCAAAACATCTTCATCTTCATAAATAATCTTTGCGGGAATTTCTCGATCAATAATTTTCATAAATAAGTTATCCATAAATACCTCCATTTTTATATATATATTGTATCATACTTTACAAATTAAATGCACTGTGCTATTATCATAGTACAGTGAAACAAGGAGGCGTTTAAGATGGCAAAAGAAACACTGAAAATTCAGGGTTTAAATAAGTTTTATGGTAAATTTAAAGCATTAGAAAATGTTAGTATGACCATTCATGAGGGAGATATCTATGGATTGATTGGAAAAAATGGGGCAGGTAAAACCACGTTGTTCAAACAAATACTGGGATTATCTGAATACCAACAGGGTAGTATTGAACTTATGGGTACTCAAGATTTGAAGGTTTCTAGACAAGAAGTTGGATTTTACATTTCACCGCATTTCTATGGTTATATGAATGCGAAAGACAATCTTGAGTATTTTAGAAAGCTAAAAGGGATTGAAGATAAATCTGAAGTGGATCGTGTCTTGAAAATTGTTGGATTGGATCAAGTCGATAAGAAGTTTAAATCATTTTCAATGGGGATGAAACAACGGTTGGGGATTGCGAATGCGATTATGGGGAGTCCGAAGTTTGTTATTTTGGATGAACCCATTAATGGATTGGATCCTCAAGGTATTGTGGATGTCCGAAATTTGATTAAGAGATTGAATACGGATTATGGCATGACCTTACTCATTTCATCTCATATCTTGAATGAGTTGAGTTTGATTGCAGATCGTTTTGGGATGATTGACAATGGAAAAATGTTGGTTGAGATTTCGCGAGAAGATATACATAACATGCACCAAACCTATAAAATCAATACAGATACACCGGAAGCTTTAGTAACATATTTAAATAAAAAAGAAATTGAGTATCGTGAAAATGAGGGTATTTACTATTTATCCAACATTACAAATTCACCCAGTTTGTTAAAAGCATTAATCTTAGCGGATGTATCAGTCAAAGAAGCACAATTTACGGGACAAAACCTTGAGGAATTTTATTTCTCACTCACTGAAGGAGGCATTCGCTAATGTTCGCATTACTTAAAGCAGATTTATATAAACTCTTAAAAAATAAAAATACATTCTTAGTTCCAGGAATTTTATTATTCTTAGTCTATGGGGTTGTCTTTGGTTTTATGCGTCATAATATGGACTTAAACACTTGGTTGATGCTCGTTGAAATTATTACAGTTTTATCACCCTTGGTGATTGGGATGTATCTGTTGGCGATTACCTATGGTTCAGATCTCAAATCTCATAATGCACAGGCTGTATTGGGACACGGTTACACCAGAATTCAATATTTATTATATAAGTTTTTATTCTTTTTAATGGTTTCCATTATTTCATATTTAGCATTATTTGTTATCCTTTATTTGATTCCAGTAATTCTGGGAATTGAGGTTAGTACCGCATCATTAAACTATGTAATTGCACAAATTGTGGTTGTGTTCTTACGTAATTTGGTTTATCTATCGCTTTCACTCATCTTCTTATTCATGGTCCAATCCGTGGGTGCTTCTTATGCAATCTATGGTATCTTGAGTACGCAAGTATTTGCTTCATTGATTACCATGTTATTCAGATGGAATAAAGTGGTGAATGTGATTGGGGACTTATCGGCTTACTTGCCATCCAATGCATCTTCTGAATTGATGTACAATTGGTCTAAGGGTATGACCTTTGATTCAAATGTATTGATACTGTTGGCTTATGTGGTGGGTTCGTTGATTGTATCCTATGTGGTTTATAGAAATAAAGAATTAGAGTTTTAAAAAGGACTGCTGATTCATACATAGGGCGAGGGTTTTTAAACAATATCCTCGCCCTTTATGATGCTTGGACAACACTTGCGTAGTTTTATTATTAAGGTTTAGATGACAACACATAAGGAGGTTCTAGTGGATAAAAGAATATCATAAAAATGTTCAAGATGCATGTATAACTGGATACCCTTGTTTTTGTATGAATTAATTGAAAGTATCATTTAAAAATAAAACCCCCATTATTTCTGATTACTAGAAACATGGGGGTTTGTTTAATATCTGTAGATTATAAGCTGTTAAATAAGCTTTCTTCCAATTTTATAAAATGCATGATTTTATGCGTAATGTTACAGACTGATCATTGTAATGATCTCGAAACTTTGTGTAATTTTGTTTGTTCATTAACAAATTCATTGATTACTTAATAAAAATTTAAATGAAAGCATGATTTTGCTAGCAAAATCATGAAGTTACACTTGAATTAGTGCAAAAAGAGGAATACGCTTAAGGTAAGATTTATAAGTTACTTATGAAAGTTTATAAGAACATAAATAAAGATAGAAAGGAACAAATGTCGGATGTGCATTTCAAAAATGAAAAATGGCGATATCTTATTCCGTTTTAAAGAAACTTTAGTTATACATGTTTATGATTTGTAATTTAAATTGATTTCTAAAGCAAGAGATAGAGTGGTAGAGTATTCGAAGTTACGAAGATAATATTGCTCACAAACTATAAGTTTCTTTTCAGCGTAACATAAATTGCTTTGAAACGCTTATGTATATGATATTAAAATAACCATTTTAAAATAAGGAAGTATAGATAGGTTATTAAAAATAACTAAGAAATTGGTGCTAATATATACACTCTTTTTGTTATGTTTACCTCTTAATGTTTAAGCAGATTGGAATGATGATTTTGATGAATTATCGATTGATTCATTATATCAAACCTTCTATTCCCCTCAAGAATTTGGGGAAATTCAAGTTACAAAACAAATTCAATTTTTAAACTTAGAATCTGATTTGTATCCAGAGTTTACGAATCGAGAGGCTGCCGTGAAAAGTCTCAAAGAAACTTTTCCTAATGTTTTTGAATATTTAAGATACGAATATGATTTGACTAATCTTACCGCTAGTAATTTCTATGATTATTATTATAGTTTTTTAGATTCTGCAAGTGAATCAGATTCAATATATTACTATGAACACAGTCTTTTTGACTCTATAACCAGTTTTAAAGATATTTTTGAGAACAATGAATCAAACGATGAAATCGAGTTTTTTTTAGAATTTATTAATAGTGATAATAATCAAAATTCTAGTTTGTCTGACTTGACATTACGTACTTCGGGTCTTGATGAAACATCGGTTTCCGATGAAGTATTACATTTATATTATTTATTGCCCTTGACAAGTTATTTGGTTGAACAAGGAAATCAGTTAGAAGCAAAAATCGACAAAGCTAGTGGAGTTGATTTGAATATGGTGGCACCAATGGGACTTTCGTCTGGGGCGATCACTAAGGCTGTTAATTATGCTGCTAAACATGCTGAGGCAATTAATACTCCAACTTATCAGTATTTTTCAGGATCAGATTGTACAAATTTTACTTCGCAAATATTAGAGGCTGCGGGTGTGAGTCAAGTTAAGCATACGAGTGAGCATTCGGGGTGGTGGCATACCCGAAAGATAAGCAATTCAGGATATCCTCCTGGTCAAGTATCGTATGTACACACCCATTCAGTTAGTTGGATAAGATCCAGTACATTTGCGAGATATATGGGTGTTGGACCAGGTCGCGGACCTTCTCAATATAGTCAATTTACGCAACTAGCAGTTAGAGGAGATTTTATTGGAGTTGATAAAGGAGGAGATGGTGATATTGATCATACAGGATTCATAACCGCAAAAGGAGCACCGGATAACAAGGGTGTATATGACTTGAAAATTGCACAACACACTAAAAATTATAATGCTTGGACAAGTTCTGCCATAAACGGGTGGGAAAACATTGATGTTGGTGAAAAATACTACTTTATAAGATCATGATTAAAAATGGAATAGTGGTCTGTAGCCTTACCGATCACTACCTCTTAATATGATATTTCAAGAATGATAATAGTAAATCTAAAGCAGATGGTCGGATCGCCGTTTTATTAGAAAGAAGGAAAATAATTTGAAAAATAGATGGGTTAAAAATGTAATCATTACATTGGTTTGCATAACAGTCGTTGCTTTTACTGCATTTTTTATTGATTATCTAAGACTAACAGTTGAGAAACCCCCGTTACTTTCTATTAAAGTTAAAGAAAATGAATACAGTAAAACATATTTAGGCCTGGGTTATAAGGTTTATTACACCAGAACACAAGGAACAGTACTATACTTTTGGGATTTCTTTGGAGATTTTGAACCGTATGACTCCGATAACGTTATATATTCCTTAAACTATAGGTAAGCATTTGCGATTTTGAATAGCGGATAATGATTTTAGAAACAAAGCTCCAATGTGAACCGACTCTAGCATCCTAGAAAATTTAAAGACTAAAGGACTGATTTAAACAGTCTCAAGATGCATATATAACTGAGTACCTTTATTTTTGTATGAATTAATTGAAAGTATCAACTAATAATAAAACCCCCATGTTTCTAGTAATCAGAAATAATGGGGGTTTGTTTACGCTTTTGATTGTAGCGTCTTTTTACTTAATATAGTCTGGATAATTTTCTTTGAAACGGTCTTTCAGTGATTGATCATACAATTTGAATTCATGTTTGATAAAGAGTTCAGACAAATATTGATTGGAAAGGGTTTGGTCTTGAGCGAATACTTCGATAGCGGCATCTTTAATTGCATCTGCATCCAAGTTAACCACTTCTACTAAGTATTTAACAGAACCAGTTGAAGCTGGAATAATCTCTTCAAACAATCCTACCTCTGTAGCGTTTAATAAAACGTTTAAAGGTCCAGTGTCAAGGGTGGAGAGTTCACTGACTAAAGTGATATTACCACGGTTTGTAGCTGCTGTACGACCAAATTCTTCGGCTACATCTTCTAGAGATGTTCCAGATTTGGCAGCTGCTAGAGCAGCTTCTGCTTTATCTGCGTCCAATTCAACAATACGAACCTCGCGGGGTCTTTTTACTTTAAGTGCTTCATAATCATCTGACATTACTTGTGCTAAAAGAATATTTAATTTAACACTGTCTTTCAAAATTTCGTCAACATATTGTGCTTCAGTTTCAAATCCGTTTTCTTTCAAGAAAATATCGAAGTTATCACCAATGCTTTCTTTAACTTCAGCCAACATTTCATCCAATTGTGTTTGGAAATTGCTGTCTTCTTCTACCAATGTGTTTAGTAGTACGGATTGTGCTTCAAGTCGAACGACCTGTAGTGCACCCGTACTTAAGTGCATGGAGTTAAAGACATCTGCTTCTGTATAAACTTTTCCATTAATTGAGAAGAGTTCGTTATTTGAAGGGGCTTCAATGGATGCGCTGGCACATCCAACCAGAGTGAGTAAAAGTGTTGTGATTAGGAGTATCTTTTTCATTAAGCTTCCTCCTTGTCAATGCCTAAGAATGATTTAATTTTATTTTCAACTTCAGGATCAATGAACTTGATGTCCAGTGATGAAGCAGCTTCCCAAATGGCATTGCCTACTTCAGTTGCGTTGAGTTCGGTTAATTCTGTAAAATAGTCGGAGTCCTTAAGTAATTTTTCGAAATCTGTTTCTGATACATAAATTAAATGTTTACCATAATCTGAATCTACCCAACCGCTTTGTTCGCCGGCGTTGAGTGTTAACATTGTATCTAAGAAAGATTCAACCAAATTGGCATCTGCATCTACAACACCCAATGAACCGCCATTTTTTGCTGAGCTGGTATCATCAGATTCTGACAATGCGACTTCTTCAAATGCTTTTCCATCAGCCAAAGCTTGTTCGATACGTTCGATTTTAGCTGTTTCTGCTTCAGTTAAGTTATCAGGATCAGCAATGCTTACCAAGATATGTTTCACCAATCTGGGTTGCTTCTCTTCGACATAGTCTTTGAAGAGTGTGTCATAGTTAGTCATAAAGTAATCTTTAACCAAGTTTTCATACTTTGTGATGTTTTCAAAGTATTGCGCAAGTGAATCGGTGCCATCATATCCAAGTGCTTTAAGGTCGCTATCCAATTTTGAAAGACCTTTAGAACCTTGAGATTGTTTAACACTGTTGAGGTACGTTTCTGCGCGTAATTTGGCATCCACAGCCTCATCTTCAGAAATACTTAAATTCGTTAATAATTCTTTTTCAAAAAGTTGGTAAAGCGCTGAATCACCTAAGAGTGAATCCAAGCTTTCTTGGTAGTCTTTTGCCATGAAGTTATGGCCGGCGATACTGAAGACAACTTGTTCTCCATCTACCTTTTTTCCTTTAACTACTGATTTTGTTTGGTCGACTACATATACGCCACTTGCTATCAATAAGATTGCAGCCACCACGAGAACAAACCAGTTCTTTTTTAATTGTTCAAGCATAATATCCTCCTTGAGTCTAGTCTATTATAGTTGATTTTAATGATAAGTTCAACACGCTTCATTATTTTTTAAGTTCTCATTATATGCTATAATTATACGAAGGGTAATGAGGTGATAGAATGCATAAATTAACAATTAAAAATCTACACGTTTCGATAGATGATAAAGAAATTTTAAAGGGCATTGATTTGGAAATTAACTCCCATGAAATTCATGCGATTATGGGACCCAATGGGAATGGAAAGTCAACACTTTTATCGACCATTATGGGTCATCCGCGTTATGAAGTCACCGAAGGCAGCATTACATTTGATGGTGAAGATGTGCTTGAGATGGAAGTGGATGAAAGAAGTAGGGCAGGTCTATTTTTAGGGATGCAGTATCCTCAAGAAGTATCTGGCGTAACGAATTCAGACTTTCTAAAATCAGCCATTAACGCAAGGCGTGAAACGCCGGTTGGTTTGTATGATTTTGTGAAATCAATGGAATCAAATTTAGAAAAATTAAGAATGAAACCAGATTTGGCACATCGATTTTTAAATGAAGGATTCAGCGGGGGAGAAAAGAAGCGTAATGAAATATTACAACTCTTGATGCTCAACCCTCATTTTGCGATGTTGGACGAAATTGATTCGGGTTTGGATATTGATGCGCTTCATATTGTTGCGAATGTATTGAAAGAAGCCCAAAACGAGCGTCAAATGGGTCTGATGGTGGTATCTCATTACGAAAGATTCTTTGAATTTATTGAACCCACCCATACGCATATTATGATAGATGGAAAAATTGTATTGAGTTCTGATGCTTCATTGGTGCGAAAGATTGACCAAGAAGGTTATGATTGGATTGATGCCAAGCGTGCGGATGAGAAAGTTGAGAAAAGACCAGAATCAATTGCCTCAAGTGTACTCAAAGAGGCACTTGGAGATACCCATGATTAAGGAGATTGATGTTTCAAAAGAAACACAATTTGAACATGTGTTTGATAAAAACACAGAAGGGTCCTGCGTTTTCTTGGTTAAAGGGAAGGGCAAACTTAATTTCAAACTTATCTTTGAACCTTATTCAAATTGGAATGTGCTTTGGGTCAACCAATCCGATACAAAGTTGGAAGTTGAAGAGGTCGTAGTATTAAAAGATCACGTCTCTTTAAAATTGGCTTATGCGGAATTAACGGAAGGATTTCATACTAAATCCACAAGTTTCGAAATGGTGGGTGCAGAAAGTTCCTTGCATGTTAAGGGTGCATCCTTAGTATCCGGTGGATTGTTATGGGATATGAAGGCACACCACTTAGCAAAGGGAACTAAAGCGACTCTGAATAACCATGCCATTGTATTAAGGGACACCAAATTTAAAATGGAAGTAACAGGGCAAATTGAAAAAGGGTATTCTCAAAGTGAAACCCACCAAATGACCCGTGTCTTAAACTTGGGTGAAAAATCCAATGCGATTGTGTATCCCAAATTATTAATTGATGAAAATGATGTGGCTGCATCCCACGCAGCCAGTGTCGGACGCCCCAATATTGAACATTTGTATTATCTGATGAGTCGGGGCATTAAAGAAAAAGATGCCTATCGTCTTATTTTGAGGGGCTATCTTTTACCCATTACAGAAGACATTGAAGATGGG
This sequence comes from uncultured Erysipelothrix sp., assembly GCA_947631935.1. Lineage (GTDB taxonomy): Bacteria > Bacillota_I > Bacilli_A > Erysipelotrichales > Erysipelotrichaceae > Erysipelothrix. The sequence continues at coordinate 53,638 of CANRNG010000002.1, read as the reverse complement.
ATGATTAAGAATGCATTAATCAGTGAAATTGAAACGAAGGTTGAGCGATTATGAAAGATGTTAGAAACCAATTCCCATACTTAAAAAACAATCCTGAGGTTGTTTATTTTGATTCTGCGGCGACGAGCCTAAAACCACAGGCAGTGATAGACCGTGTGATGTATTTTTATACAAATTTAAGTTCCAATATTCATCGGGGAGAATATGATACTTCCACTCAAACTGAAAAGATGTATGAGGGGGTTAGAGCCCATCTCGCCAAGTTTTTCAATGTGGGTGTGGAAGATGTGGTGTTCACCAAAAATGCCAGTGAATCCTTAAATATGGTGGCTACTGGATTTTTAAAAGACAAATTGCAAGAAAATGATGTTATTTTGGTTAATGAAGCAGAACATGCTTCCAATCTTTTGCCATGGTATAAAATCGCGGAAGAAACAGGGGCTAAAGTTGAGTTTATGAAACTGGTGGCAGGAAAAGTAGATTTAGATATCTTGGAGAGTCATCTTAAAAAAGGTGTAAAGCTGATGTCATTGGCCCATGTATCCAATGTGGTAGGGGTCATTCAAGACATTGCGGCCATATCCAAGTTGACGCAAAAATACCAAACTTATCTTTGTGTCGATGGTGCACAATCGGTGGGCCATTTTGACATTGACTTAAAGGCGTTGAATCCTGATTTCTTTTGTTTTTCCGCCCATAAAATGTTTGGGCCTTCAGGGGTGGGGGTTTTAATTTCTAAGAAAAAACACTATGAAAAAATGATCCCGCTTCATTATGGCGGTGGATCCAATGCCCGTTTTGATATTTTGGGAAATGTGACACTCAAAGATATTCCATTTAGGTTTGAATCGGGAACACCCAACTTAGAAGGTGTTTTAGGCTTGGGGGCTGCTTTGGATTTTATCGATGATTTGGGTTTGGATGCCATTCATCAACATGAGGTCTTTTTAAGAAATTATTTACTGAAAGCATTGAATCAAATGGATCATATCCTTATTTATAACCCTTATACAGAGGTGGGGATTGTTTCATTCAATGTAAAAGATATTCCATCTCAAGATGTGGCTTTTTATCTCAATGCCCATCATATTAATGTACGCAGTGGCAATCATTGTGCTAAGTTAATTCAAGGTGTTTTAGAAACTGAAAGTTCCATAAGAATATCTTTATCTATTTATAATACCATTGAAGATATCGATAAGTTTATCGCTGTGATTCAAGATATTACCTTAGAAAAAACAATTGATTTATATATTTAGTAAAGGAAGGGATGCGTATGTTAAAAAATCCGATGTTTCATCGTCAAATTATTATGGATCACTACGAAAATCCTAGAAATAAACGAGAAGAAGCCAGCTATCCCCATAAACATATGGACAGTGATTCCTGTATTGATGATATTACGGTTTATGTTAAAGTTAGAGAAGGCGTGATTGAAGATATCGCTTTTGAAGGGACGGGTTGTACCATCTCCATGTCGAGTACTTCTATTATGACTGAACTCATGATGCATAAGACATTAAAAGAAGCTTTTGCTCTTTTAGATGCCTATGACCATATGATTGGGTTGGAAGATTTTGATGAAGATTTATTGAAGGAAGCTGTTGTCTTTCAAAATTTGGGTCGTCAGGCCAATCGCATTCAATGTGCGACTTTGGGATGGCGTGGATTGCGGTTTGTTTTAAATGAGGTAGGTGAAACGTATGTCAAATGATAAAATATCAGATTTAGATCGTCTTCCCAGCACTTCGTATGCGTATGGGTTTAAGGATGATATTGAGGCGGTTGTTCAATTTGATAAAGGATTGAGTGAATCTATCGTTAAAGAGATATCACGTCTTAAAAATGAACCACAGTGGATGCTTGAAAAACGCCTGGAAGCGTACCATCACTTTGTTGAAAGAGAGATGCCTACGTGGGGTAGTGATTTATCAAAGATTAATTTCGATGATTATATTTATTATTTGAAAGCATCGGATAAAATGGAGCGTCGTTGGGAGGATGTGCCTCAAACCATTCGTGATACTTTTGATAAACTGGGAATTCCAGAGGCAGAAGCCAAGTTTTTAAGTGGGATTGCAACGCAATATGATTCTGAAATGGTTTATCGCAATGTTATAAAAGAAGTAGTTGAAAAGGGGGTCCATTTCTATGATATGGATTCTGCTTTAAAAAAATTCCCTGATCTGGTGAAAGAATATTTTGGTACCTTGGTGCCTTTTGATGATAATAAATTTTCTGCCCTGAATACCGCTGTTTGGTCAGGAGGTAGTTTCATTTATGTACCCAAAGGGGTTAAACTGGATAAACCTTTACAATCTTATTTTAGAATCAATGCACAGGCGATGGGACAGTTTGAAAGAACCTTGATTATTGTGGATGAAGGGGCTGAAGTACATTATGTTGAAGGCTGTACAGCACCCATTTATTCAGACCATGCCATGCATGCAGCTGTGGTAGAGATATTTGTGCATGAAAACGCAAAATGTCGCTATACGACCATTCAAAACTGGTCTCACAATGTCTATAACCTGGTCACCAAGCGTGCATCGGTTGATGCGAATGGTTTGATGGAGTGGATTGATGGTAATATTGGTTCTTATCGAACTATGAAATACCCATCCTGTATTTTAAAAGGAGACAGCGCCAAGGCCATGACTGTAACCATTGCAGTAGCAGGAAAGGGGCAAATTCAAGATACGGGTGCCAAAATGTATCACCAAGCGCCCAATACGCAAAGTACCATTATTTCTAAATCAGTTTCAAGAAATGGGGGTGAAGTTCATTATCGGGGTATTGTGCATCATGATGAACGGGCGAAAAATGCCAAAACCAAAGTTGAATGTGATACTTTAATTCTTGATCCACTTTCTAAAAGTGATACGATGCCAGTTAATATTATAGATACACCCGATTCCATACTTGAACATGAAGCTGCCGTTTCTAAGATTTCCGAAGATGAACTCTTTTATTTGATGAGTCGGGGTCTTACAGAAGAACAAGCAGCTGAAACAATTATATTGGGATTTCTGGAACCTTTCACCCGAGAGTTACCCATGGAGTATGCGGTAGAACTCAATCAACTCATGAAGCTTGAGATGGAGGGTTCTGTTGGATAAAAAAGAAATACGTAAAACAATGATGGTTAAAAGACAAGAACTGGATAACCGTTTGGATAAAGAAGCTTTGATTTATTCAAAAGCACTTGAGATTGCTCAAGATAAAGAAGTTATTGCTGTTTTTGTGTCATTTAATACAGAGGTAGATACCCATAAGTTTATTAAAACATTACTAGATGAAGGGAAGGTTGTGTGTTGCCCCAAGATTGATCAAGGCACCATGAAATTCTTTAGAATCGAAAGTTTTAATGATTTATCTAAGGGTCATTTCAATGTTTTAGAACCCACAACCCATTTAGAATATCAAGCAGTCGATTTTGACTTAATCTTTGTGCCTTTATTGGCCTTTAATGAAAAAGGCTATCGTGTGGGATATGGTAAAGGTTACTACGATCAATTTCTAGTCAAAACAAAGGGGCTTAAAGTGGGCCTTGCATTTGCGATGCAAAAAGTGGATTTTAATTTTCAATCAACATTAGATGTTGCTTGTGATGTGATAATCACAGAAGAAGAGAGGTAATTTTGAAAAAACAATTGTATAGTTTTTGTGTATTGATGTTTGTGGCTTTTGTGGCCCACGCCATGATCAATACCCAAGCCATTCCGTACTTAACTGAAATCGGATATTCATCCAGTCAAAGGGGTTTAATTATAGCCGCTCAAGCACTCATTGCCATGGTTGCGCAGTTTTACGTGGGTTATTTGGCTGATAAGCACCAAACTTTAAAGAAAATCATGATTTACGCAACCATTATTTTAGTGGGTTTTTCTATCATGACTTTTGTTTTAAATGGAAAACACTTCTGGGTGCATTTATTTTTAATGGGAAATACATTGGCATTAATTCGTATCGCAGGGAATATTCTTGAAACCTGGGTCATAGAAGTGGATGGCATGTATCGCCATTTTGGTAAAATTCGAAGCTTTGGTTCCATGGGATGGGCGATCTCATCCTATTTTGCGGGTCAGGTTATTGTGGTTCATGGCTATACAGCCATGATGTGGTTGTCTGTTGTCGCAAACCTTGGAGTTGTATTGCTTTCGTTGATTCTAGAGGATGCAACTAAGGAAGCGAAAGAAAGCATCCGATTTAAAGATTTGAAAGTACTCTTTCATAATAAAAATTATTTGCTTCTCATCATTGCCTATACACTTTCCTGGATTATTCAAAATGCAGACTCTGTTTCCGTTACGGATTATATCCTACATTTAAATGGGACTGAAGGGGATGTTGGTTTGCGTTGGTTTATTCAAGCACTCAGTGAAATACCCTTGATGGTTTTTGGGGGTGTGTTTTTAGCTAAAATTGGTGGCAAACGGATGATGTTGGTGGGAACATTTTTCTTGGGTCTGAGATTTGTGCTTTATGGTGTCTTTGATCAACTCAATATGATGTTTGTTTTATCATCACTTCAAATGATTTCGTTTCCGTTTCTATTGATGAGTCAAAAAGAATTGTTTTTAAATGAAAGTCCTATCCATTTAAGGTCCTCGGGGCAACTTGTTTCTGTTGCGTTTACCGGTGGATTTGCAGCAATTTTATCCCCCATTATGACAGGTTTTTTGGGAGAAATATTCCCAATTCGATTGATTGTAATGGGGTTGGGACTGTTTACCCTATTGCCCATACTTGTGATGAGCATCTATAAACCAACTAACATCACATAATTTAACATCAGTCTATCAAGCTAAGCCCATAGTTATTATTTAAGATGTATATGTAGAACCAATCTACAGAAAATGAGACCTTTGTTTCATATTCTTTTCCTTTATTTATATATGCAAAAAAGAGTGGTGGTAAGCACTCTTTTTTGTTTCACATATTTTTCATAATTCTATCATATACACATCACTTATACAGCTTATAGATGGGTTATTATTAGAGTGTAAATAAAGTTTACAATATTTCTTCTCCACCGCATCCTAAGGATGCATTAAGAAATTGAGTCTCCACTCAATTTTTTTTGTGCTTTGATAATCAATTATCTTGTGAAATATTATGCCTTATGTGTTAAAATAGAGTAAGGAAAGAGGTAGACTATGCATATTGTTCCTTTATCATCAGATTCGATTGATAAGCTTAGAGAAAAACGATCAGAAATTATCCGTAGTATGGCTCAAAACCAAAGTGAAACACTCTTGGTCTTGGGAGGTGCTTTTGGGGGCGTAAACAGGCAACATCATGCTGTTTCTTATGCTGTAATTTCTGTTTTTTTTGAGTTGTGGGATCGCTATATTTTAGATTCTTGGTCTTATACCTTTGACGCAGATGGATTGATTTTTTATATCAATTTGGATCAAGACGCAAAAGCCATTAAAAATACAATGATTCATTATGAAGATTATCATCCTCTTGGATTTGCGATTCAAACTGAAGTCTATTCAAAAGGGGAAGCCGTAACACGCTCCAATTTGAATGGCAAAGAACGCATGGATAGTTTTTTGAATAAACCATTGGTAGATGTTTTAAATACCATCAATGATGATCCCATGTATTTGGAACAATTTGTGGGATCGGTTGAAAAGTATATTCTAAATTCAGATAAAAATTTGATTCTATCTAGTATTTTAAGTTATGGCTATGTTGCAGCCTTTACCAAGGATTTTGGTATGGGCGTTTATGGACCCAATCACTCGGATGTTAACTTTCAAATGAATTATGAGAGATTTATCTATCTATTGAGAGCGTTTCAGAAAAATGTTTCTAAAATACTTTCATTTAATTTAAACAGTGATAAAAATATATTGGATTTACAAAATAAAATTGATTCTGAAATTCAACACACACTGCTAACACAAAGCTCATTTCAATATCCTATTTTTATGAGCACATTGGTTTTGATTGGTCTTGTGAAATCCAGTGGTTATCGTGATATTACCCATCAAATTAAGCGGGTATATGAATCTTTAAAGGGTTCACTTGGAAAATTAAATACCTTGGAATTAAAACGATATGCGATTTGTGAAAGTGGTATGAGACCTTTGTTTCATAACTTTATTCCGTTTTATCAAAAAAACCATTCTGTTGAAGCGACTTTATTATATATAATCAGTCGCTATGATGATTATTCTATTATTATAAAAAGTGAAAAAACGAATTTGTTAAAAGCCCAGTTTTTGGCCAAAAACTTGGTTCATAAGGAAGAAAAATGGATTGAAATGCATCAATTCAACATTCAAAATGGTATCACACCTTATGATTCAACCATCCATTTGGCAAATACCATTATTTTAGATTTAATTCAAAGGAATTATTTGAAAATTAAGATGGCACTTGAAAATTAAAAGGAGATTAAAATGAAATTTATCGAAGAATTACAGTGGCGAAATTTAATTAAAGATGTAACCAATTTAGAAGGACTTAAGGCGCAGTTAAAAGAGCCAACGCGCTTGTATTGTGGATTTGATCCCACAGCGACGTCACTTCATATTGGGCATCTACAACAATTGATTTTGTTGAAACGTTACCAAAAAGAAGGCCATCAACCGCTGGCACTTATTGGTGGGGGAACTGGAATGATTGGTGATCCACGTCCCACAACTGAAAGACAGCTTTTAAATGATACGCAACTTCAAGAAAATGTGGCGGGAATCGCTCAGCAAATTGAAAGTATCTTAACTTCTGACAACAATCCTGTTCAAGTTATTAATAACTACACTTGGTTAAAAGATTTAACAGTTTTAGATTTTCTTAGAGACTATGGTAAATTTTTCTCGGTTGGAAATATGATCGCAAAGGATACGGTTGCGAGTCGATTGGAAACAGGAATTTCTTTTACGGAGTTTTCCTATACCTTACTTCAAGCCATTGACTTTAACCATCTTTATCAAGATTATGGCGTAAAAGTTCAAATTGGGGGTAGTGACCAGTGGGGTAATTTGGTTAGTGGAACCGATTTAATTCGTAAAATCCATGGCCATGAAGCCTCTGTTTTTGGGGTAACTTCTCCACTCATTACCAAGGCAGATGGTACAAAGTTTGGTAAAAGTGAAGGCCAAAATATTTGGCTTGATTCCAAATTAACATCTCCTTATGCCTTCTATCAATTTTTCATCAATACTTCAGACGATGATATTATGAACTTTACCAAGCGCTTAAGTTTAAAATCAAAAGAAGAGATTTTAGAAATTGAGAAAGCATTCTTGGAGGCACCTCATTTACGATTGGCCCAAAAAGAATTGGCCAAAGAAATGACGATTTTGGTTCATGGTGAAAAAGGTTTGGAGTTGAGTTTAAATCTTACGGATGCCTTCTTTTCAGGAGATATTCAAAATCTATCGTTGGATCAGATTGAAATGTTATTTGAAGGGTCAGAAGGCTTTGAGTTAAGTGAATCTATGCCTTTAGTGGACTTGTTGGTTGAAGCCAAGATTGCACCTTCTAAAAGAGAAGCACGTCAACTCATTTCCAACAATGCCATTCGATTGAATGGTGAACTCATGGATGATTCGGATCATATAGTCAATCAAGAGCGTGCAATTGAAGGTAAAGTAACTGTAATTCGTCGTGGTAAAAAATCTTACCATGTTATCAATCACGTAAACTAAGGTGGTACTTATGAAAAAAATAATCTTGTCATGTTTAACTATATTGCTTTTAGTTGGGTGTAGTAACCAAGATAAAATCGATGCAGATGCACTTTTACAGTATGAGCTTTATTGGAATTCAATCATCAATGAAACGACGTATTTATCAAGCTCTAGAAATTTTAGTATAGAAGCTGAAATCGAAAAAACCAGCGAGGGTTATGAATACTATGTCGTGGTAGATGAACCCAAGATTGCCATGTATGATGTGAAAATCATGGTGATTGAAAATCGTGAACGTTTTGATGAATTTGATCGTATGTTGCCTTCAGTTGGTATCTTTGATGCACGGTTTAACATGATCCCAAATCAAGTCCGAACAGACAAAAATTATCGAGAAGGCGCAGTATTGGTAAGACAAAAACTGACAGAACCTGCACTTTCAATTCAAGTCATGGTAACTTGGCAAAATTACACCAAGTTGGACACTTTTAAAGAATTTTTTGAGTTTGAATTGGATTATAATGCACAAGAAGTAGTAGAACCTGATGAAACAGATGAAATAGAAGAGACTGAAACAGAAACTGATGCGTAGGTTTATATGAAAAAAATATTAATTATATTTTTAATGGGATTCCTTGTATTAACTGGATGTGTTTCTAAGGAGCCTGAAATTGTTTTAGAACTTTCCTTTCAAGAGTATCTCGATAGCTTGTTGGTGGAAGTCATTGATCCAGAAGATTTGGGGATCAATTTAATTTTTAATGACCCCACTACCTTTAATATTGAACCAGGGATGTACGTTCTTGGTTTTAATACTTTAGAAGAATATCAAGAATCCAAAGAATTTTATCAGTCTTCCATTAAAATGTTGGATGCTTATCAAGATTTAGAAGGCCAAGAAGCCCTTGATAGAGATGTGTTGGTCTCAATTTTTAAAAGCTATTTGGATGATGATTTATATTACTACCATGCTGAAGGTGAACGTTTGGGTTATGCTAGAAGTATGATTGCCAATATCGCAACCTATCTTGAGGTTTATGAGTTTAGAACGGCAGAAGATGTTGAACGTTACTTTAATTTTTTAGATACCTTACCTGAATATTTAGAAATGTATGTAGATTTAGAGATTGTGCGTCAAGATAAAAATATGGGTTATGGTCAAGAAATCTTGGATAAGATTGTCGATATGGCTGATAACACTGCTTCTGAAGCAATGAAAGATGATTATTTCTTAAAACGATTGTTTGATGAGAAAATGGATCAAGCTGATTTTGATACCCAAGGATATAAAGAACAAAATTCGATTTTGATGAATGAAAAATTTGCGGGAGGCTATAAACTTTTAGCGGATAGGCTTTCTGAAATAAAGGCCGCACCCACAACGGGTTTGGTTCATAAAAAAGATGGTGCGAAATATTATGAGCATCTTTTGAAACAAAATACGGGCTTGGATATGTCTGTAAAGGAGATTAAGTCGCTGTTACAAAAAAGGCTTCAATCTCAAATTATTGAAGTATTTTCTTATGATGAGGCTTTAATTAATAAGTTATATGAAGACGACTTTTACCCCAATTTTGAAGATGGCAAGGCTTTGTTGGATTTCTTAGAAGTTGAGATTAAAGCGGATTTCCCTGAAATTGATGCGGTGAATTATGATATTAATACGGTGGATCCATCCATGGCTGAGTCGGCCAGTCCTGCTTATTACTTTACGCCTTTCGTGGATTATGAAAGTTCGATGAAGCAACATATCTTTATCAATGGTGCGTATAATAATGCACTTTATACCATGTTTGCGCATGAAGGTTTTCCTGGGCATATGTATCAGTTTAACTACAACTTAAAAACAAGTGCGCACCCCATTCGTAATATCTTAACTGTCAGTGGTAATGCGGAAGGATGGGCCAACTATGTTGAAACCTATGCCATTAAATATATCTCTGATGAAAACTTTATGGAACTGTATGCCATGAACCAAGAACTCACGCAAATCATCACTGTTTTGATTGATATTGGAATTCATTATGATGGATGGACTTTAGAAGAAATGAAAGATTATTTAGTAGATATGGGTTTTGCTTCAGCCAGTGCAGCAGCAGCTGATTTTTCAGAAATGTATGTCTATATTGCTGCCCATCCTGCGGTTTATCCAATGTATTATGTCTCGAGTATTAAAATTAATATGTTAAAAGAGGAAGCGAAAGCTTCGTGGGATAATTATTCTGATTATTTATTCCATGAGAAATTATTGGAAATCGGATCCGCTCGATTTGATGTAGTGGAGCAATATTTGGATTAAAAAAAAGTTGTGTTTCGGCACAACTTTTTACATTTTTATAGTTTTGAAGCAGCTGCTTCATCCATGATGATGGTAACATCATTATGATTTTTTAGGGCTGAAGCAGGTAGATCTTCTGTAATAGCTCCATTAATGAAGGATGCGATTGCATCTGCTTTTTCTTCACCATAAGCAAAGAGTAAAATTTTCTTGCTGTCTAAGATGGTACCAATTCCCATAGAATAGGCATGGGTAGGAACATCATCTTTAGATGCGAAGAAACGTGAGTTTGCTTCAATGGTTTCTTCGGTTAGTTCAACTTTACGGGTTCTTGAATCAAATGCTGAACCGGGTTCGTTAAATCCAATATGACCATTGGTTCCAATTCCTAAAATCTGTAAGTCAACTGGATTTTCTTTGAGTAATTTTTCGTAATGCGTGCTTTCAGCTTCTGCATCCAAATTACTGCCGTTGGGTAGATATGACACTTTAAATGGTTTTGCGTCAAATAAATTTTCCTTCATAAAGTAGTTATAGCTTTGGTCATGTGTGGGTTCTAATCCAACATATTCATCTAAATTAACGGATACTGTGTTGGTAAAATCAATATCAGAATTTCTTAAGCGTTCATAGAGCTTAATGGGTGTACTGCCTGTTGCAAGTCCAATAACATTGAGTGAACCATTGTCCAGTGCTTCTTTGATAATTTCGTAGCCTTTTTCAGCACCTTCGATTTGATCTTTAACGATAATTTTTTTCATTTTTTTCCTCCAAGTTCTTATTCAATTATAGGTTGAAATCTGCTACTTTTCAAGAGCAATTAGTGTTATAATTGTATTGTTTGGAGGTAATACTAATGATTATTATTAATGGAAATATTTATACTGAGAAACGTTTGATTGAAAATGGATACTTAATCCTTGAAAATGGTATTATCAAATCATTCGGTTCAATGCAATACAAACCTGAGTATGCAGGTGAAGTAATCGATGCCAAGGGCCTAATGGTGATTCCTGGATTTATTGATCAACACATTCATGGTGCCAATGGTTCAGACCATATGGATGGTACCCATAATGACTTGGATAATATTGTGAATTTCTTGCCTAAAGAAGGTACAACCTCATATCTACCTACTACCATGACACAATCTGAAGCAGCCATTTCAGTGGCGCTAAAATCCATTGTGGCGTACATGGAAAACGATAATAAACCTGGACAAACTGAAATGCTTGGAATCCACTTGGAGGGTCCTTTTATTTCTAAGAAACATGTTGGGGCTCAAAACCCACTCTATGTTCAAAAGCCAACCATTGAAATTTTCGATCGTTTGAATGCCATTGCGAAAGGGCATATTAAATTGATTACCTATGCACCAGAAGAAGCAGATGATAATTTTACGAATTATCTTTGTTCATTGGGTGTGGTACCTTCGTCAGGTCATACGGATGCGAATTATTTTCAAATTATGGATGCGATGAAAGATGGATTATCCAATATGACGCACTTCTATAACGCCATGTTGCCACACTCTCACCGTATACCCGGTGCTGTTACAGCAGGGCTTATGAATGATCAGTTAAAAGCTGAATTGATTGTGGATGGGATTCATGTGGCGCCTGAAACCGTGAAAGCCACATTCATGATTAAAGGTGAAGACAACATTATTGGAATTTCCGATGCGATGCGTGCGAAGGGGATGCCTGATGGAGAATATGATTTGGGGGGCCAAATGGTAACTAAAAAGGGTAAGGAATGTCGTATTGATACGGGTTCCTTAGCTGGATCGGTAGCTGAAATGGACTTTGTGGCCAGAAATCTTAAAAACTTTACAGGCTGTTCAATGGAAGCTTTAATTAAAATGACATCTACCAACTCGGCCAAACAATTGGGGGTATATGGACGTAAGGGAAGCATCAACATTGGCAAAGATGCAGATGTGATTATTGTGAATGATAATATAGAGGTACAAACCACCATTTGTCGTGGTGTTGTAGCCTATCAACGATAGACAAAAAGAGCGATTATTTCGCTCTTTCTTCATTTTCAATAATATCAGTTAAGGCAATGATTTCATCAATCATGGCTTCAATATGGTGAATTGTATTCATGAGTGGCGCATCGGTTGATAAATCCACGCCAACCATTTTAGCTAAGTTTAGTGGATTTTGAGTGCCACCTGCTTTCAAGACATTTTTCCACTTATCAATATCAAGTTCGTTATTGATAATTTTTTGTGAAACTTCGGTTGCGATGGTCAAGCCAGCAGAGTAGGTGTAGGGGTAAAGTCCCATATAGTAGTGGGGTTGACGCATCCAAGTGAGCTCTGCATTTTCTGAAATTTCAACCGCATCTCCCCAGAAATCTTCCAGTACCTTTCTAAAAATTCCGTTTAAGACATTGGCTGAGAGGGGTTTATTTTGGTCAATTGTATTATAAACTTCCCTTTGGTACGCCGCTTCTAGTAAATGGGTAACAAAGTTATGGTAATAGGTTCTTGAAATGATGGTAGACAAAATCCAACGTTTTAATCTTGGATTGTCTGCCTTTTCTTTCATGTGATTGGCCATGATGAGCTCGTTCATGGTTGAAGGTGCTTCTATAAAGTATAGAGAAGGCCTTGTGTTAAAGAGGGTTTGGTGTTGTCCTGCAAAGTAGAAATGTCCTGCATGCCCAAGTTCGTGGGCCATGACGAATACTTCACGCATTTTTTCTGTCCATGAAATGAGAACATAGGGGTGGACACCATAAGGAGATGAACAAAAGGCTCCAGTAGATTTTCCTAAGTTTTGAGGGAAATCTACCCAACGATCCTCAAAGGCTTTCTCCACCATTTCAAGATAATCTTCACCGAGAATCGATAAACCATCCAGTAAATAATTTTTGGCCTCCATGATTGAAATATTGGGTTCAAAGTCGGGGTCTACAACCAATTGTAAATCTTTATAAGTCATCTTATCGAGTTTATGGATGTGTTGTAGATGTTTGGCGAATTTTTGCATTGGTTTGGCAAGATGGGTGGTGATTAAGTCAATTTGACGGTCATACATATCTCTTGAAACTTCTTGCTCAAAGAGTAAATAATCTATGGTGTCATCAAAGCCTTTGAGTTGACCCATGGCTTTTTCTTTTAGAACATGGGCCTTATACAAACCAGCATGGGTATTTTGGTTTTGTGAGAGCGATTGGTGGAAACTATCATATGCAGCATGGCGAATCTCTTTGTTGGTATCATAAGCCAACTGGTCTTCATAATAGCCAAATGAGAAGGGGAATGATTTTCCATCAATCTCAATGGGTTTAAATTGCATATCTACAAGTTTATTCATGTTATAGACTTCATAGGGTGCACTTAAAGATGCACTTAATGTACTGATCGCATCTTCTACAACAGGTTCAAGATTGTATTTTTGGTTGCGAATAACATCTTCTATATATTTTTTTAGGGTTGGTTCTTGAATCATTGCCGCTTCAAGAATCGTTTTATCAAGAAGGTTGATTTCTTGTTTCACAAAATTAAGTTTGGGTATGACACGACTGAATGTCATTTGTAAGGTACCGCTTCTTTTACCTGATTCAAGATTGGATTGGTCCTCAGACATATGTAAAGATGCATAGGTTGATAAACGCACGAGTTTTTCTTGAATGGCTTCAAGTTCTTTTAGCGCTTTGACCACGACATCCTTGGATACAATCGTATTTTTATAAGTCTTTTCGTAGTTGTTGACTTCTGTTTCTATGTTTTTGAGTGATTCATAGAATAAATCATCTGATTCAAATAAGTCGGTTAAATCCCAAGTGGTATTTATGTCGACTTCACTTCTTTTTAACATTTTCATATGTATTACCTCCATAAAATAGTATATACCATATTATGTTTTTCTGAAAGTAAATATGGTTTTTTATTTTCGCATAATGAAAAACTTTACATATACTTGAAAACTATCTTTCATTTTTGCTATAATGGGTTTCAAGGAGGGCTTTTTATGAAAAAGGTTTTAATACTAGGACTTCTGTTTCTAGTCTTGTTAGCGGGTTGTAGTGCTAAAAATGATGTTTATATTATCGCGACTGATACTGCATTTCCGCCATTTGAGTACACCAATGATAAGAATGAATTCGTCGGCATTGATGTTGATTTAATCACAACCATAGCTGAGCGACAGGGTATTAAAATCGAATTACAGGCCCTTGGCTTTTCAGCGGCATTGGCTGCTTTGGAATCTGGCCAAGCTCATGGATTAATTGCGGGTATGTCAGTTACAGAAGCACGTAAAGAAAAATATGACTTCTCGGACACATACTTTGAAGTTTACGCTGTTGTCGGCGTTAAGGCAGGATCAGATATAAAATCACTTGAAGATTTAAGAGGGAAAAACGTTGCGCTAAAAGAAGGCACCACCTCAGCTGATTATGCTGAAAGTATTAAAGATGAATATGGGTTTACCACTTCATACTTTGATTCATCACCTGTGATGTATCAGGATGTTGAGTTGGGTAACTCTGCAGCTTGTTTTGAAGATGAACCTATCTTAGAGTTCAATATCAAACAAGGTGTTAACTTAGAGATTATGGATGGCGTTCGTGTCTTCCCAACGCTCAATGCTTTTGCGGTTATGAAAGGTGAAAACCAAGAACTTTTAGAGAAGTTTAATGCCGGTTTAAAAGAATTGATCGAAGACGGCACTTATGATGACATCGTCGCTAAACATACAAAATAAAAGAAAGGTGAGTTATAGATGGGTATTCTGAAGATCTTTTTAGACAATCGCGATGTGTTTATATCTGCGCTTGGTAATACACTAAAATTGACCCTCGTATCCATTGTCTTTGCTTCACTGATTGGACTGATTGTCAGTCTTTTTACCTTATCAAAAATTAAAGTTTTTAAGTTTATGGGTAGAGTTTATGTCGATTTATTTCGCGGTGTGCCCATGATAGTATTGATTATGTTTGTGTACTTTGGAATCCCTCAAGGCATGAGAAGTCTTGGCCTTGAGGGATTTCGTTTTACTGTTTTTACAGCAGGTGTGATTGCGCTGAGTTTTAATGCAGGGGCCTATATGGCTGAAATCATACGGGGTGGTATCTTAGCGGTGGATCATGGTCAAAATGAAGCAGCACTCAGTCTTGGACTGACGCCTCAAATGACGATGAAAGATATTATTTTACCCCAAGCTTTAAAAATTATGGTACCTTCAATCTTAAATCAATTTATCATTTCACTGAAAGACACATCCATTATATCGGTTATCAGTTTTGCGGAGATAGTACGAACGGGACAAATTATTATTGCGAGAAGTGCATCTTATACACTTCAAGTTTGGACTGTGGTTGGCGTTTTATATTTAATTATTATTACACCCGTTTCTTATTTGGGTCGTTATGTTGAAAAGAGGGTTGCACATGAGTAATCCAGTGATTAGAATTAATAAAATCAATAAAAAATTCGGAAAAAATCATGTCCTTAAAGACATTGATTTGGAGATTATGAAAAATGAGGTTGTTTGTATTATTGGGCCCTCTGGTAGTGGTAAAAGTACGTTGTTGAGATGTATCAATCGTCTTGAGGAACCCAGTGGTGGGGAAGTGTATTTTGAGGATAACTTGATGACCTCTAATAGAAAGAGTTTACCAATACTACGTAGAAGGATTGGCATGGTATTCCAACACTTTAATCTTTTCCCACACTTAAATGTGATGAAAAACATTACGCTTGCGCCCATTCGTTTGGGTATTATGGGTGATGATGAAGCGGTTGAATATGGTAAGTCACTTTTACAAATGGTAGGTATTCCGGATAAGGAAGACAGTTACCCCAGCACTTTAAGTGGGGGCCAAAAACAAAGGGTGGCGATTGCGCGTGCTTTGTGTATGAAGCCTGAGGTCATGTTGTTTGATGAACCCACTTCTGCTTTAGATCCTGAAATGGTCAAAGGGGTCTTAAATGTTATGAATGATTTGGCGAAAAGTGGCATGACCATGGTTATTGTGACGCATGAGCTTAATTTTGCCAGAGATGTCGCTGATCGAATTATTTTTATGGACGAAGGGGAGATTATTGAAGAAGGCACCCCTGAATCAATCTTGAATCATCCTAAAGAAGAAAGAACACAACAATTTCTTGACCAAATTTTATGACAATGACTGTTAATCTTATTGCCTTAGTGATAAAATATTATTGGAAGGTGAAACTATGAAAAACTTAATCGTATATGCGCATCCTTGGGATGGCAGCTTTAACAATCATGTTTTGAAAACCGTGATTGGAAAACTTGAAGCACAAAACCAACAAGTGGATGTGATTGATTTGTATCAGGATGGCTTTGACCCAGTGATACGTCAAGAAGATTTGGCAGTTTTTGGGAAAGGCCAATATGCTGATATTAAAGCAGCGGAATATGTAAACCGTCTTAAAGAAGCGGATAGAGTGTTCTTTATTTTCCCAATTTGGTGGTATTCAATGCCAGCGATGTTAAAGGGTTTCTTTGACAAAGTCTTATTAAAAGGAACTTCATATATTGAAAACGAAGACAAACAATTACGGGGTATCTTGGATATTAAAGAATCTGCAGTTATTACGACAGCGAATATCACAAAAGGTATCTTTGAGCAGTTAGGCGACCCCATTGAGAAAAGTCTTATTGCAGGAACTTTTGGAATGGTGGGAATTGAAAATACTACCTGGATCCATTGTCCAACAGTACACTTAGAAGCGTCTCGTGACCAGTTTTTAAGTGAAATTGATGCTTATTTAAGTAAGTAAGAAAACTGGCTTTAAAAGCCAGTTTTTATATATATAGGAGGAAAAGCAATGCATATTGGAATTGTAGGAGCCACTGGCATGGTGGGTTTGAAAATTTTGGAAGTTTTAGAAGAAAGAGATTTGGCTATTGATAAAATATCACTCTTTGCTTCAGCGCGTTCTGAGGGTAAACAAATTCCTTATAAAGATACAGTGTTGGTGGTTGAAGCTTTAAATGAATCCATCTTTGAAGACAAAAACTTGGATGTGTTATTCTTTGCGGCAGGTGGCAGTATTTCTGAAAAATATATCCCAATCGCATTAAAGCATCATATACGTGTCATTGATAACAGCTCTTTTTATAGAATGGACGCAAATACACCCCTTGTCGTTCCTGAAATCAATGGTGACTTAATTACAGATGAGGTCATGTTGGTCGCAAATCCCAATTGCTCTACTACGCAATCTGTGCTTCCTTTAAAGGTGATTGATGATTTATTTGGTCTGAAACGTGTTGTGTACACCACATTTCAAGCAGTATCTGGGGCAGGACAAGGGGGCGTGAATGATCTTCTAAGTGGTGAACCCAAACAATTCAAACACAATATCCAAAAGAATGTGCTTCCTGAAATCGATGTTTTCTTAGAGAATGGTTATACTAAAGAAGAGATGAAGATGATTGAAGAAACCCGTAAGATTTTGGGTTTAGAAAATCTTCCCGTCACAGCAACCGCTGTACGTGTCCCCATTATCAATACCCATGCGATATCCATTAATGTTGAAGTCCATAAAGCAGTGGATTTAAATGCATTGAAGGATGCCTTCAACAACCAACCAGGGATTGTTTATATGAATGGCTCCTTATATCCTTTGGCTGAAATGGTTGATGGTACGGATGATGTCTATGTTGGTAGATTGCGTTTAGATCCATCGGTTGAACATGGTTTAAATTTCTGGTGTGTGGCAGATAATATTAGAAAAGGCGCTGCCACCAATACGGTACAAATTTTAGAGAAAATGATATAGAAAAAAGAGGATCGACTGGATCCTCTTTTTCAATGGGAAGCGATTATTATCTACTGTAGAATTCGATAATGAGTGCTTCGTTGATTTCTTGATTTAATTCTGAACGCTCAGGTAAACGAACATATTCACCCTTCATATTTGTTTCATCAAATGAAACATAATCAACGCGTCCTACGTTTGCTTCAAGTGCTTCTTTAATCACTTTTAGGTTACGTGATTTTTCGCGTAATTCGATAACTTGTCCTGGTTTGACTGTGAATGATGGAATATCTACTTTTTTACCATTAACTAAGATATGACCATGGTTCACAAGTTGTCTTGCACCACGACGGGTACGGGATAGGTTCATTCGGTATACAACGTTATCCAATCTTGATTCTAAAAGATTCATAAAGTTGTGTCCAGAAACACCTTCCATTTTTACCGCACGTTTGTATGTGTTAAAGAATTGTTTTTCAGTAACTCCATACATGAAACGAAGACGTTGTTTTTCACGTAATTGTAGTCCATAGTTACTTAACTTTGGACGACGGGCATTTCCATGTTGTCCTGGTGGATAATTGCGACGTTGTAGTTCCTCACCTGTTTCAAGGATTGAGAAACCCAAACGACGGGATTTTTTCCATACAGGTCCTTTAATTCTTGCCATATTGACCTCCTGTAAGCGTGTCATAGACAAGTTTGTAAATCATCACAAGCTGAGTTTGATTTAATCCGTTTCCGCCTTACAGCGAGGGTACTTTGGATTCTGCCGCGTATCAAACTATGATTTATGACTTTACATGCTGTTCTATACATAACGCTTAATTATAATATGATAAAATACTTCAAAAGTCAACTCATAAAGTGTATTTCTGACTTAAATTCTGACTTAAAAGTGATAATGTCTCAATATATCAAAAGGGATAATGTCCCGAGGTGATACAATGGTCCTTCAAGGAGGATCAACATTATGAGAAAGGTAGTTTTAAATTTGAAAGAAAATATGCAATATGAAACCAATATAAAATTACTTTCACATTGTTATCTATCGCATTCAGTTATAAAGTACTAGTATCAATAGAAGCGGTATATCATGATTAACATGGAATCAGTTTATATGGCAAAAGAAATTATGAAAGGGGAGGCCTTAAAAATCTTATCGTAAATGTGAAAATGTGCAGGTTAATGGTTCTTTTGAAATTAGAAGGGTGATGAATTATAAGGCCCATTTAAGTGATGCAAAAAAAACAAAATGGTATCATCACTTTTTAAGCTGGAAACCATGCAATTAAAAGAAGGGATTGAAGCCCAAACGCATCAAGTCCTAAAAAACCTACAAACTATTTTAGAAGGGGCTTACTATCAGATTACTCGTATCATCTACCTCATCGATATGGTATATTTTCAAAGTGTCAACGGTATCTATGGTGCCTTCATGGACGAATACAAACAAGCCCACGTTGCCATTACAGTCCATCAACTACCCATGAATGCCGTTGTTGAAATTGATGCCATCATCGCAAATTTAAAACCAGTCTCAAAACTTTTTTTCTCACGATTAAGTTTAATGTTATGTCTATGATAAATATAGTTTATCATAACGGAGTTCGACTTAGTTTTCATTTATCGTATCAGCTCAATGATTTCATTCTTTAACTCAATAAACTTTGGATCAAGCGTTACTCGGTAATCACTTTCTTTCATACGTAGATTGAAGTTTACCTCAAAAGTAGCAGCAATTTCTCCAGGATTTTTCTTCATCACCAATATTTTCGAAGCTAAAGTTAACGCTTCTTCAATATCATGAGTAATTAAGAAAAGCGTTCTTCTCTTATCTTTCCATAGTTCTAAAAGTAGCGTTTGCATAGATGAACGCGTTAGCGCATCTAAGGCACCAAAGGGTTCATCTAATAAAAGAATCTCCGGATCATTTATAAGAGATCTTCCCAATGATACACGTTGCCTCATCCCTCCTGATAATTCATGGGGATAGTATTCTTTAAAGTCTGTAAGCATAATTTCATCAAGCATAACCGCTGTCTTTTCTTCGATAACTTTCTTATTTTCCTTCTTCATTCGCAAAGAAAAATTAATGTTATTTTTGACATTAAGCCATGGGTATAAGTTGGCCGATTGGAATACTACTCCACGATTAGCGTCTGGTTTTTTGATTGGAACGCCATGCATTAAACACGTTCCAGTTGTAGGTTCAATGTATCCCGCAATAATATTTAGAAGCGTACTCTTTCCACAACCTGATGGACCGAGAACTACAACAAAATCGCCTTCATATATATCTAAAGATATATTACGAAGAGCAGGTGTTTCTTGTTCAGAACGCACGAAAGTTTTACTTACGTTGTTCAAGCTGATAATTGGTTCACTCATTATAACCTCTATTTTTCTAACGATTTTTCTATATATGAAATATCAATAAAGTCACGAATTTCTTGTTCGCTTGGAACACGAGATGTAAACCCTTGTGCATACCAATACTCAGAAGTAGATAAGAACATCTTTAAGAAATCGCCGTTATCGCCCATATAGTCTGAAGATATTTCTTCTTGCGGTGTTAACCAACGTGTTCCTTCTATTTGTGTTTTTGCATCTTCAAAGGAGATCCCAATGTTTTCTGCAGCTGCTTTAATCGCTTCATTAGGATTGCTACGATATAAATCACCTGCTTTTGTGATCGCACGAATAAAATCAACCACTAAATCGGGATATTTATCTGCAAAGTCTTCGTGCACTAAACGAATGTTAGTCGTCATAATTCCATCTTTCGCAAGGTCTTCACTCGTTACAAGTGTCTTACCTTCATCTTTGATATGCGAAAGCGTAGGTTCCCATGTATACGCTGCATCAATATCACCACGATCCCATGCCGAAACAATAGAAGCCGTCTCCATATTTAGTAGCGTAACGTCTTTCTCGCTCATTCCATTCATTTCAAGCGCTTTTAATAAACTTAGGTGTGATGTTGAACTAAATATGGTAGCAACTTTCTTACCTTTAAGTTCCTTCACACTACTGATTGATTTATCTCTAACTACAAGTGATTCATTGGTACCCAGAACTTCATGGATCCAAATTAATTTTACCGGAAGTTCATTTGCGAGTGCAACAACGCCATTTGTGAATCCCATTTCCGCAAAGTCGATACTACCTGAGGCAAAAGCTTGGTTAGCCGAGACTCCTGAATCAAAGAAAATGAACTCTGTTTCAATACCTTTATCCATAAAATACGCATCAAAATATTTTTGTTGAATTGCAACAGCAGTATCATTGGGAACACGGATAATACCAATCTTTACTTTACTTGGTTTATCAGAGGTTCCTTCATCACCATTACATCCTACTAACAATAGAAAGATCGTTAAAATAACTGTTATTTTTTTCATGTTACTGCTCCTCACTACTCTGTCCAATATACTAATTTTCTTCCTAGTAATTTTAAGAGTTCATCGATGATAATACCTGTAATTCCCATAACTATTATAACAATGAATACCACATCTACCTTTAGATAATTGTAGGCATCCATGGCCATCCAACCAATTCCCATGGTTGCAGCAATCATTTCAGATGATACAAGCGTAGTGTAGCACACTCCTACTGCCGTTCTTAATCCAATAAATATTTCTGGAACACAAGCAGGTAAAATTATTTTAAAGAAAACTTGGCCCTCAGTGGCCCCTAAAGATTGGGCACTAAGAATGTATTCGCTGCGTACGCGTCCTACTGCAGAGGAACACGCAATATATATCGGAGCAAAAGCTGCTAGAAATAATAACATAACTTTAGATTCTTCATCAATTCCCAACCATATAATTAGTAAAACATAATACGCCATAGGGGGAATGGGTCTATAAAAGTTTACGATTGAATCTACCACAGCTCGAACCTTTGGAAAATATCCACTGAGTAAGCCTAAAGGTATCGCAGTTACAATCGCAAATATTACCGCTAAAAGTATACGGCCCATACTCATGGCGTAGTGTTTTAAAAACGAAATTCCATTGTATCCATTTTGTAGAATTAAAATAAATGTTTGAAACACCCGTTGCGGTGTTGGTATAAGTCGAGTATTTACAAAGTCAAAGTTTGTAACCACAAACCAAACAGCAATGATAAATAGCCATGTTCCTATACTAATTAATCTATGTACTCTTATTTCTTTTTGCATTCGCACACTCCGTTTAGTTAAAAATAGGGGGACAAGTTTTCGCCTGTACCCCCTAGGGTTTAATTATTTATTTACCAGAACCGGCTGCATCGAATATTTTCTTTTGAACAATATTACCGATGATTCCACCAATAACTAAGACTGCGAAGAATACCCAACCAGCAACCGAGAAACTAGCGATTGGAGTATATAATGCACCCACGTTACATCCGTTAGATAAACGGGTTCCAAATCCCATCGTGAATCCACCCATTATGAATAATAGATATTGCCATTTTGGATAGCTAAAGAATCCACGAGCTGTTTTAGCCATTTGCCCACTTGTTAGTGTAAATACCAAAGCACCAATTACGATACCAATGTTTTGAACTGTTGTTCCATTAGCTAAGAATGGAGCTGTAAATGTCTCTGCTTTTACATGAGTAAAGGCTTCAAGTGATTCACCACTTACACCAAATAATGTTAACACCTTACCAACCCAATGTCCATAAGGAGTAGAAGCTCCCCATCCAGCTTTAGTAACTGCAAACATTGTAATAAATAAGATAGATAATAAGAATGCACCCGTTGTTAATGACCACGATTTTACAAAGATCTTATCCAGCAAGTATCCTGGCATTGATTTTGAATCTTCTGGAGCCTCAATTTTAGCATCTAATTCTTGTAGTCTTTCAGAAGGAACTTCATGGTAAGTACCTTTACGTTTTCTTGATGCCTCATAATAGTATGAAATAACTACAATGATTAAACAAAGTATACCCGTAACCACTACCGACATTAAGAATCCATTTAATGGAGTACCTTTAAATAAATCAGGCATGAATACACCATTTTCAAAACTTGCACTATTGAACCAAGAAACATTGATCCAATCAGCAGTATTTTGAAGTGGGAATCCAACGAATACACCAATTGCAAAGAAAATAAGTGTAATGAAGGCTTTGGGTAAGTCAGTTACTAAGTCTGTCATTACGCCTGAAGCACAGCATGTTGAGAATGTCATTCCAAATCCAAACAGCAATCCACCCAATAAGAGTCCAATGTTAATTGGGTTTACCCAAAGGTTATATTTAGTAATGGCTTCACCATCTTGAATATTAAAGACTAAGAACCCTGCCACTGCGACCGCAGTTACAAAGAACATCATAACCATAGCACGCATTAATTTAGTAGAACCGCCATTATAAGCACGGTTCACACTTCCGGCAAATCCTGTATACGCCCTTGATAATACATAACCAAGTCCAATACCAATAATAAGTCTAAATACCAACATGTCGGAAGCCAATTTAGACAGTCCAAATGCAATTGAGCCAACCAATACAACTAGACCAATAATTAATTCGTTTGTATTAAATTTCTTTTCCATTATTTGCTCCTTTAATTAAAGTTATACTTTGTAACGATAGGTTTTCTATCATTAATTTGGTCATTATACCATTCATATTCACTAATACCTAAGTAAGAACCTGAGATATTATATACATCATTATAACCCAATTGGTTTAGTGCACGCGTCATGTTGTAACTACGTTGCGCTGAACGACAGTGTACATATACCGGTTGATCTTTCGGGATTTCGTCTAAACGATTTCTAAATTGACTTAACGGAATATTAACGGCATTAATTAAGTGTCCTTCTTCATACTCATCGGGTTCGCGAGCATCAATAATAAAGGCTCCACCTTCAACTAGGCCACGTACTTCAGAAACTTCTACTTGTTTGTAGTCGCCATTTAGCAAGTTAAGTCCTACTAAGGCGGCATGGTTTACAACATCTTTTGCTGTTCCATACATGGGTGAATAAGCAAGTTCTAATTCAGCAAGGTCAGCTAGATTACCATGCATTGTAATCATTGTTGCAATAATATCAATTCTCTTGTCTACCGCCCCTTTACCAACAGCTTGTGCACCAAGAATTTGTCCACTTGGATATGCATAAACCAATTTAAAGAACAGGGGATTTGCATTTGGCATTAATCCAACTTTATCACCTGGAATTACATAGGAAATTCTATGATCAATTCCCAATGCTTTGCAATCTTTAGTATTGAGTCCTGTAGAAGCAGCATTCATATCGAATACTTGAACTACTGATGAACCAATAATTCCTTTATTTCTGTAGGTCTTACCATACATATGATCAGCAGCTGCACGTGCTTGACGTTGTGCTGGACCTGCCATTGTAAGACGAGTAGGTTTTTGTGTAATGAAGTGTGTAACTTCAATAGCATCCCCTACAGCATAGATACTTGGGTCATTAGTTTGGTAATGATGGTTTACTTTAATTCCACCAGTTTCGCCAATTTCAAGACCTGCACCTACCGCAAGAGATACCTCTGGCTTTACACCAATTGCCATAACGACTGCTTGTGCTTTGACACGTTTTCCAGATTGAAGCACTACAGCATCTTCTGTAATTTCGACTGTACAATCATCAACTATGAGATTAACACCATGATTTACAATTTCTCTATGTAAAGTTTGTGCCATGTCATAATCTAATAATGTTAATACTTGGTTTGCGGCCTCGACAATTGTTACATTCTTGCCTGCAAGTTTTAGGTTTTCAGCGACTTCAAGTCCAATAAAACCAGCTCCAACCACGACAATATCTTCTACATTATTATCATCAATGTGGGTTTTGATATTTGCAATATCAGGAACATTTCTCACTGTAAAGACATGTCTCAAATCTACACCTGCGACGCCTTTTGGTATTATCGCATTCGCGCCCGGAGATAATACCAGCACATCGTATGCTTCTTTTGTTATCTCATTAGTGACGACATTTTTAACATCAATTGTTTTATCATTACGATTAATTCCAACAACTTCAGAATGTATACGCGCTTGAATATTATATTGATGTTCAAACTCCCAAGGTGTCATTAATACTAAATCATCGGATGATGCAACGATACCACTTAAATGAAAAGGCAAAGCGCAATTAGAAAACGATACGTGAGGACCCTTTTCAAACATGATTACTTCTGCAGATTCATCTAATCGACGAACACGTGTTGCAACTGATGCTCCACCAGCAACACCGCCAACAATTAAAACTCTTTTACTCATACCTTCCTCCTTATCACAGAACGCTCTAATTAGGATAATACGATTTGATAATTATTCTATTAGATACAATCCTTGTAATTCTCTTAAATAATAGCACTTGTGAAAATAATGTCAAATTAATTAAATTATGGGTTTTTTTCACAAAGAAAAATAAAAAAATGCCATATATATGCGGTTTAATCAACATTTCAAAATCACATAATTCAGTCAATTTACTTTAAAAATTGTGAACTACAATAGATTTCTCTATGCTAAATTAGATGACGTCAACAGTTTCGCTTCAAGCTTTCTCGGTGACATGCCAAACTTAGTTTGAATTCATTTACTGGAATCATAATCAATTAGATACTCATAAAACAAAATCTTCATTTCAGTCTTGGTCTTCAAGGAGTTCTTGGTATGTCTAGGGTCGATATTGAAATCCGGAATCTGAATGAATTATCTTTGGAAGTTTGCCTTAGTATTGAATTGGTGGATCCATTTCAATCGATTTTTCATATGAGAATGGATATCGAACCATCGTGGGATGTGTGTTGTCAAATCTATTCAGGTGCTTAGGTATAATCTGACATCGCTATAAGTAAGGTAGGTGATCAGATGACATTGAAGGTTAAGGTGATTTTCAGGAAGCACAGTCTCACCACATTATTCCAAGAGTTCCAGTGCAATTCTTGGAAGAACCACATCTCACTTTATTTTCTATGAATACGCTACGGTTTTCCTTATTATTAGAGTGATGTTTGACGATATATTTAAATCTTATTTATTTTCACGCTTTATAAACGCCGCATAATTTTTAGCATATTATTTTTATCTTTAAGTCGTTTGATTTCAGTTTGAATCGCGAGCTCGCTCTAGTTGGTATATTTTACACTGATAATTACGTTATGGAATGGAAAAGACATATCTACAGTAATAGCGATGTCAATATTATATATATGATAGATGAAAAGAATTTATAAATAAATTGACGCGCGCTTATCAGTCTTTAACATTAAGAAATTATTGAGTCACAAATGAACTCCTTATGAAAAGCAGTAGCGAAGCAATCTTTAAAAGCCTAAAATTAGAATTCATATATCAAAATAAATATGAAACATTCAATGCATCATCCTGGGAGGATTGAAACATTCTCTGCTTATCTACACAAACAAAAGCATCACCAAAACGGTGACCATGTTTAAAAATTATTAAAAGATCTTTGATTTCACTTTACACGCATAAAGTGTATACAGGAGATTATCTATGAGAAAGGAGTGAACAGTCAGTGAAAATATGAAAAGACTTGACGTTTCTATGTTTGGGGATGGTGAGAAATATGTTACAATATGAACAGCTGAGGTGATTGTATTATGTCTATTGAAGAACTGATTCAAATTTTATCAAAACCAATTGTTTTTGGAAGTATATTAGGAATACTTTTTTTATTGATTCTTTTTTACATTGTGAGGTCTTTTAAGAAAAGAACGGTGTCTAAGAAATTAAACCAGTATGAGATTCTTTATAATGAATGTATTTCTATTCCCATTTCATTTAAACTTAACAAGGCGTCCAGTATCGCAAAATCCAATACAGATAAAGAAAAGATTTATAACAATCTGAAATTGGAATATGACGATTTGGATAAAAGACATGATGAAATTGCGACAGTAATGGAAGACATTGAAGATGCACTTGCGTTTAATAAGCTATCAATGGCAAGTCGTTCTATGGAAGATTTGGGAATGTTGGTGGAAGAGGCATTGCGTTTGACTCGGGCTTTGGATACGCGTCTTGATGAGGTGTTGGAGGAAGAACAAGAAAAAAGAGATGAAATTAATGTCTTAAAAGATACATTTAGAAATTTAAAAACAAAACTCATGGGCAACGTGGGAATGTATCGTGATGCTTATGATGTTTTAGAAGCGCAGACCAAGAATATTGAATCCTTATTCTCACAATTTGAAGAATGGATGTTTGCGTCTGATTATGAAAAGGCTGAAGGTCTCATTGATGAAATACATGATGATTTGACAAGTTATGAAAACAATTTAGATTCAGTACCCAAGCTTTATGAAATGGCACGGGGTAAAATACCGGTCTTATTGGATAAAGTGTCTGAAACCTATCAAGAGGTTTTAAGTGATGATGTTTATTTGGAACACTTAGAAGTGCCGAAAAATATTGGCGTTTTGGCTGAGGTTTTGAAGGATGATTTAAAGCGTATTGCCGAGGTAGATGTTACTTTCAGTGATGAAAGTTTGACCAATACTTTTACCCGTCTTGAACAAATTCAATACCAAATTGAAAAAGAAGTCAGTGCGAACCATGAAATGAATTTGGTCATTCAGCAAGCATTTCCACTTTTGGATGAGGTGTTGTTACATGTTTCTGAATTGTTGGAAAAAGCACCTGTGGTTGAGAAACGTTTCCATTTTGAGGAATTGGTTCATAACGTCACAGGGTTTAGTGACAAGGCCCAGGCTTTATCCATGAATCGAGAAAAACTCTTGAATGAAGTTGAAACTAAAGAAAAGCCTGCTACGGTCCTTTTGGTTTCAACCAATGAAATCAAACATGATATTGAAATTTTGGCAAAATCATTGTACGAAGTCATGCATCAAGTAAACCAAGCGAATGCGGATGAAATTCGTGCGAAGAAACAATTGATGAAACTTTATTTAATTATCAATGATGTTGAGGTTAAAATAAAGAAACGTTCCTTGCCTTCAATTTCAGAAAAATATGCTTACGATCTTCAAAAATCTCGTGCTTATGTACGTCAGATTAGTGATTTGTTAGATCAAACTATTTTGGATATTCCGACTTTAAATGGTACAGTATCTGAAGCGATCGATTATATCTATAAGTTGCATAATAATGTTAACAATTTAGTGGGTGTAGTGGACATGTGTGAAGATTCCATCGTATACGCGAATAAGTATCGTGCGTATGTGCCAGATATTGATTCGGAACTTACCAAAGCTGAATTGGCCTTTAATAATGGTGAATATACCCAAAGTTTGACCATGATTATTAATGCAGTTGATCGCTATAAGCCGGATTCTCGCTATGAGGAGATGATTAAGAAAAATGCGAAAAGTGCCCGATAATTTAATATATTTAGATGCAGCAAGTACAACACCTATCTTTGATGAGATTATTAAGGATGTTGATACTTTGCATAAAAGTTACTATGGAAACGCTGATTCATTACATTTAATGGGTCAGCGTGTTTCAACTTTGGTCAGTGATTCACGTAAACAAATTGCGAAGTATTTAAATGTGTTGCCGCATGAAGTGATCTTTACTTCTGGGGGAACAGAAAGTAACAATGCTGCGATAAAAGGGATTGCGTTTGCTGATCTTTCGCGTAAACATATTCTTACTTCAAATATAGAACACAGCTCAGTTCAGGATGCTTTATCACAATTGGAACGTGTTTTTGGATATGAAGTTGAATACTTACCAGTCAATGCGCAGGGCTATGTTGATCCTGAATTGTTGAAATCAAAGTTACGAGATGATACCATCTTGGTGGCCATGATGGCCATTAATAATGAAGTGGGCAGTATCTTTCCGATATCTGAATATGCGTCCATTATTAAGAAATATTCAAAAGCATATTTTCATGTGGATGGGGTTCAGGCTTTTATTAAAGAAGACCTTTCATTTAAACAAGTAGACAGTATTGCTTTGTCGGCCCATAAAATTCATGGTTTAAAAGGGAGTGGCTTGTTAATTAAGAAAGCCAATGTTCCATTTGAGTCTTTAATTTCTGGAGGGCAACAAGAGTTTGGGAATAGAGGGGGAACTTTAAACTCAATTGCTGCCATCGTTTTTGCGAAGACGATGCGTCTTGCAAAGGCGAAAAGAGATGCGAATTATCAAAGAATTGTTAAATTAAATAAAAAACTATGGGAAGCATTTGAAAACGTAGATGGAATTGTGATAAATTCTTTTAGGGAAGGAACCCCCTATATCTTTAATTTGTCCATTCAAAATGTGGGCAGTGAGATTATGATGAATGCCCTTAATGAAAAGGGGATTCTGGTTTCTGCAAGAAGTACCTGTCACTCTCAATCAAACAGTCCATCGCCCGTATTAAAGGCTTTAGGGCGCAGTGATATGGAAAGTTTGAGTAGTATTCGTATCAGTTTATCAGACGATACAGAAGAAGCTGACATCGATAAATGTATTAGTGTAATATTGGAGACGAAAAATTATGTACAGTTATGATCATATTATGGTCCGTTATGGTGAATTATCTACTAAAGGTAAAAACCGTCGGGACTTTACCAATCAATTGGTAAAAAACATTAAATCAAAGTTAAAAGGATTTCCTGCTTTAACTTTTGATAAGCGTTTTGATCGTTTATTTATTCATTTAAATGGTGAAGATGCGTTGGCAATATCAGAGTCACTCAAAGATGTCTTTGGTTTGTCGTCTTTTTCAATGGCGATGAAAGTTGAAAGAGATTTGGATGTTATTGCCGATGTGGCACTGCATTTTATTGGACAAGAATCCGGAAGTACTTTTAAGGTGCTTTCAAGAAGACATGATAAATCATTTGAACACATTTCAGATACCATTAACCGTCATGTGGCAACTAAAATTTTGATGAATACAGATTATAAAGTGGATGTGCACAGTCCTGATATTAATATTATTATTGAGGTAAGACGGGAAGCGGCTTATATTATGCTTAATAAAATTAATGGATTGGGTGGATACCCAGTGGGTATCCAAGGCAGGGTGTTGATGATGTTGTCTGGAGGTATTGATTCTCCTGTTGCATCTTATTTAATGATGAAGCGTGGGGTGGAAATTGAATGTGTTCATTTCCAATCACCGCCTTATACCTCAGAAGGGGCTTTAAATAAAGTCTTGGATTTGGCAAAGACCTTAACCAAGTACCAACACACCATTCGCGTCCATGTTGTTAATTTTACTGAGATTCAATTGGATATTTACAATAAAGTGCCAGAGAGCTATGCGATTACGATGATGCGTCGTTTCTTTTTAAGAATTGGCAATCAAATTGCTGAAAACCGTCATCTATTGGCGATTGGTAATGGTGAAAACTTGGGTCAAGTGGCTTCTCAAACATTACAAAGTATGGAAGCCATTACGAAGTTTCCAACGTTACCCGTTTTGCGTCCTTTATTGACCTATGATAAAATTGAAATCATTAACTTGGCTGAATCTATTGGCACCTATGAAACATCAATCTTACCTTTTGAAGATTGCTGTACTATTTTTACTCCTAGAAATCCTGTCACCAAACCCAAGGCAGAGAAAATTGCGGAGTATGAAACGAAGTTTGATATGGATGCTTTAATTGAAAAAGCTTTGGAAAATACTGAAACGATCGTCTTGAGAAGTTTTGATCAAGAAGAGACATCGTTCTTATAGGAGGAAGATATGGCATTTGATAATTTATCAACGAAATTACAAGATACTTTTCGTTCAATTGCGGGTAAAGCAAATTTAAGTGACAAGAATATAGAGGATGCGCTGCGTGAGATTCGAATCGCGCTTTTGGAAGCCGATGTTAACTTAGAAGTCATTAACACGTTGTTAGATCATGTTAAACAAGAATCATTGGGAATGAAGGTTACACGGGGTGTAGATCCTTCAGAG
This sequence comes from uncultured Erysipelothrix sp., assembly GCA_947631935.1. Classification (GTDB taxonomy): domain Bacteria; phylum Bacillota_I; class Bacilli_A; order Erysipelotrichales; family Erysipelotrichaceae; genus Erysipelothrix. The sequence continues at coordinate 23,071 of CANRNG010000002.1, read as the reverse complement.
ATGTTTGTGAAGGTTGTTAATGATAAACTGGTTGAAATTTTGGGAAGTGAAACTTCTGAACTTGATTTTAAACAACAACCAGGAGTTTTAATGATGGTGGGTCTTCAGGGTTCTGGTAAGACGACATCCATTGCTAAAATTGCCAATCACTTAAAACAAAAGGAAAATAAGAAAGTCCTATTGGTGGCAGCTGACTTAGCCCGTCCGGCTGCTGTTGAACAACTTCAAATCTTGGGTGAACAAATGGGTGTGGATGTGTATTTTGAAGCAAACCAAACCCCTGTAACGATGGTTAAAGGTGCCTTAAACCAAGGCAAAGACTATGATATTGTTTTAATTGATACGGCAGGACGTCTACAAATTGATGATGAACTCATGCAGCAAGTTGCGGATATTGAGAAACTAGCAAAGCCTGATGAAGTCTTGCTTTCGGTAGATGCAATGAGTGGGCAAGATGTGATTCATGTTGCGCAAGGTTTTTCTGATAAACTCAATATTACGGGTCTTGTGGCAACCAAATTTGATGGTGATGCCCGTGGGGGAGCCATTCTTTCTGTAAGACAAGTTACAGGTGTTCCTGTGAAGTTTGTGGGTGTGGGTGAAGGTATTGAAGACTTAGATGTATTTCACCCAGATCGTATTGCATCCCGTATCTTGGGGATGGGTGATGTTGTTTCATTGGTTGAAAAAGCCCAAGAAAAAATGGATCTTGAAGCAGCAGAAAAATCTGCTGAACGCATGATGCGTGGTGAATTTACTTTGGAAGATATGTTGGTTCAACTCAAACAAGTATCTAAAATGGGTCCATTAAGTGGTTTGATGAAGATGTTACCCGGTCAAATGGGACAAATGGCCAATCAAATCAATGACAGTGATGCCAGTGATAATTTAAGAAGAACTGAAGCCATTATCTCAAGTATGACCCTTGAAGAAAGACGCAATCCAGATATCATTCGTTCTGGTAGAAGAAATCGAATCGCAAAAGGGGCCGGTGTTTCTACAACTGATGTAAATAGACTCTTAACTCAGTATAAGAAAATGCAAAAACAAATGCGAAGCTTTTCAAGAATGTTTGGCTAAATCACTTGCTTTAAAACGCGCTTTATGGTAAATTATATAGGCTTTAAGCACTCGGGTTCCGCTAATATAGAATTATGAACCAGTTTTATCCTAATAGAAAGGCGTGATTATATATGTTGGATTTAGTCCGTAATATTACTCAATCACAAATGCGAGACGACTTACCTGAATTTAAATCAGGTGACACAGTTGTGGTAAACGTACGTATTCGTGAAGGAGAAAAAGAACGTATTCAGGCGTTTGAAGGGGTTGTTATCAGCCGTGAAGGACGTGGCATTGCTGAAAAATACACAGTGCGTAAAATTTCATCAGGTATTGGTGTTGAAAGAACATTCCCTGTTCATTCACCCATTGTTGAATCTGTGAAAATCTTACGTCGTGGTAGAGTTCGCCGTAATAAGTTATACTACTTACGCAAGCGCTCTGGTAAATCAGCAAGATTAACTGAAATTCGTAAGTAATAAAAGAGTCGTACAACGACTCTTTTTTTCAAAATATCAAAGAAAGTAGGCAACATAAATGTTAGATAAAGAAACAAATGAAGTAGTAGAAAAAACAGAAACTCTCAACAAACAAGATGATAAGTTTATTGAGTTTTTGAAAGATATCATTAAAACCATTGTTATTTATGTTGCGGTTGCCTTTATCATTACCCAATTTATTGTGAGACCCTTTAGAGTGGATGGCGAATCCATGTACCCTGCACTCCATGATAGAGAGGTTGGTTTTTCAAACATTATAGGGTTAAAAATTAGTGGTGTTAAACGATTTGACACGGTCATTGTATATATCGAAGAAACTCAAAAATATTTGGTTAAACGGGTCATTGGTTTACCAGGGGAACGCGTAGAATATGAAAACGATGTTCTCTATATTAATGGGCTACCTGTAGCAGAACCATTCTTGGTGGAAGCCTATGTGAGTTCGGAAACTGACAACCATACCATTGATTTCACACCGGATTTTGGTCCTGTGATATTGGGAAGTGAACAGTACTTTTTACTGGGAGATAATCGTTTAAAATCAAGTGATTCCCGGGTTTATGGTCCTTTTGATGCATCTCAAATTAAAAGTAAGAATGGTGTTATTATTTATCCATTTGATAAAATAAGAACGTTAGGAGGCGACCCTCAGTGACCCAAGTCCAATGGTTTCCTGGCCATATGGCCAAAGCGATTCGTTTGATTGAAGATATGATTCATACTGTCGACTTTGTGATCGAGTGTCGTGATGCAAGAGCGCCTTTTTCAACGCGTAACCCCGTCCTTGCCCGTGCAACCCACCAAAAGAAAATATTGGTGGTCCTCACCAAAAGAGATTTGGCAGAGGCTGAAGGCGTTAAGAAATGGGAAAAAAAGCTGATTGCTCAAGGGGCTGAAGTGTTGGTGGTGGATGTTTTAAATGACAATATAAAACGTCTTGTTCTTGAAAAAACAGCGCTGATTATGCAAGAAAAACATGAACGGGATAGAAGAAGGGGCATTCGTTCTAGACCTTCACGTGCCATGATTGTGGGTGTACCCAACGTCGGTAAATCAACCATCATCAACCAATTGGGTTCTCGAAAAGCCGCAAAGGTTGAAAATAGACCCGGTGTTACGCAAGCTTTGAAATTAATTAAAGTAAGTACAGAGCTTGAAATCATTGATACTCCCGGAGTTTTATGGCCCAAATTTGAAAACGAAGAGATGGGGATAAAATGTGCCTTGGTGGGTTCCATCAAAGAAACAGGTTATCCACTTGAACTGATTACAGATTATGCATTGAACCGCTTATCTGGGAAACTGTTAAAGTCTGTCTATGGTTTTAACGACAAAAATACATTCTTTAATGATTTGGCATTGTCCAAAGGTTTCTTAGTTTTGAAAGGGAATCCAGATTTTGAAAAAGCCCGTCGTACTTTTTTACATGACATTCAAAATGGTGGCTTGGGTCCTTTAATATGGGATTAGTCCACGAGTTTGAATCACAGTATTGGGCTAAGGATACGCTTGTGTTGGGTTTGGATGAAGCAGGACGTGGACCCATGGCAGGTCCTTGTGTGGTAGCAGGGGTTGTTTTCCCAAAAGGATACGACCATCCCTTAATCAATGATTCTAAGCAACTTTCTGATAAAAAAAGAAGGGCATTGTCAGAAATCATTTACCGAGATGCTTTATGCACTTATATCGAGATCATCGATGCTAAAACCATTGACCAAAAGAATATTTATCAAGTTGTTAAAGAAGCCATGATGAAAATTTCTATTCAAAGTGATGTATCGGTCGTTTTAAGTGATGACATGCTTTTAGAGATTAAAGATAAAACAGTGGTGTCGATTGTGAAGGGGGATTCCCGTTCCATCAGTATTGCGGCTGCCAGTATATTGGCCAAGACTTTGCGGGATGATTTCATGCTTGAACTTGATGCCATGTATCCTGAATATGGCTTTAAAGATCATAAAGGATATGGCACCCAAAAACATAAAGAAGCCATTTTAAAATATGGTCGGTGTGATGCACATCGTAAAACGTTTAGATTTAAAGATGAAGCCCAACTATCCTTGGATATTTAGGACTTCTCTTTTTTTTCCTCTACTTAGTAGGGGTGATGAGAATGAGAGAATTATTAAAAGATATTGCGGTTTTTTGTGAAGGCGATTATCATAAAATAGATAAAATACTAAAGTCAAATGTGAAGGTACCCCACGCAAAGATTGATTGTGAATTTATCTGTATTGGCGATGCAGCCTATCCAAAATCTTTGTATAAGTTATCTGAACCGCCTTTCGTTTTATTTTATGAGGGCAATATCGAACTTTTAAATAAGCCATCAGTATCGGTGGTGGGAAGTCGATTTCCCAGTATGTACGCCAAAGAAATGACCATTCAATTGGTCAATAACTTAAAGTCTCGTTATGTCATTGTTTCAGGACTCGCTAAGGGAATTGACACAGTCTCACATCAAAATGCGCTTGATTTTTTTACGGTCGCTGTGTTAGGGTGTGGTATAGACGTAATCTATCCCTATGAGAACCAGCGTCTTTTTGAGACGATTCGAAAACGTCATTGTATTATTTCTGAATATCCACCGGGTATTATGCCAGAAAAGCATTTTTTTCCTTTTCGAAATCGGATCATTGCGGCATTAAGTCCTAAATTATTTGTGATGAGTGCAGCTTTAAGAAGTGGCACCATGACCACGGTTAATGAGGCATTAAAATTAAATCGACATATATTATGTTTACCCCATCCCATTGATATGCCTTCTGGAAAAGGATGTAATCAATTGATTCAAGAGGGGGCAGATATCTTGACAAGTGTCGAACATTTATAGGAAAGTAGAAATTGGAGTTGATAAGATGAAAAACTTAGTCATAGTAGAGTCTCCTTCTAAATCAAAAACGATTGAGAAGTACCTTGGAAAGGATTTTAAAGTAGTTTCTTCCAAAGGACATATTCGTGATTTAGCGACACGCGGAAAAGATGGTCTGGGTGTTGATTTTGAAAATGATTTTGCGGCAACGTATGTCATCAGTAAAGAAAAAAGAGATACAGTTAAAGATTTAAAAGCCAAAGCAGAAAATGCAGATAAAATATATTTGGCCACTGACCCCGATCGAGAAGGGGAAGCGATTTCCTGGCATTTGGCGGATGAATTGGGCTTGGATGTAAGTGAGTCCAACCGTGTGGTATTCAATGAAATTACCAAGGATGCCGTATTGAAAGCGTTTGAAAATCCGCGTCCTTTGGATATGGATTTGGTAAAAAGCCAAGAAACAAGACGTATCTTGGATAGAATCATTGGTTTTAAACTTTCAAAATTATTGCAATCCAAAATTAGATCAAAATCTGCAGGCCGTGTTCAGTCTGTTGCTTTAAAGTTGGTTGTGGATCGAGAAAGAGAAATTGAAGCCTTTATTCCTGAAGAATACTGGAATGTGAAAGCGTTCTTTGATAATGAAGGCGTGGAAATTGAAACGCTTGCAGAACGCTATAAAAACAAGAAATTAAAACTTACCAATGAAAAAGAAGCGATGGCCGTAGTCGATGCGACTAAAGGTCCTTTTGATATTAAAAAATTAGAGAAGAAAGATCGTAAGAAACAATCTAAATTACCCTTTATTACATCTACACTTCAACAAGAAGCTTCCACAAAACTTGGTTTTCAATCCAAGCGTACCATGCGTATTGCACAAAAGCTGTATGAAGGAATCACAATAGACAAAGAGACAGAAGGTTTAATTACCTATATGCGTACGGATTCTACCCGTTTATCTGACACCTTTGTGAAACAAACCAAAGCCTATATTATTGAGAACTATGGTAAGCAATATGTGGGTACTTATCGTGCGGGTAAAAAGGCTGAGAATACCCAAGATGCGCATGAGGCCATCCGTCCTACCAATATTAATCGGACACCTGAGTCAGTTAAGGATGTTTTATCGGCCGATGAATATAAGTTATATCACTTTATTTATTATCGTGCATTGGCTTCTTTGATGGCACCCGCTGTCTATGATGCAGTGTCTGTTGTATTTACGCAAAATGATTACGATTTCAATGGATCGGGTCAAACATTAAAATTTGATGGATATTTGAAAGTGTATAGCTATGAAGATTCATCGGATAAGATCATTGGCGCTTTGGATGAAACCAAACAATACAATGCTAAGAAAATTGAACCCACCCAACACTTCACCCAACCCCCAGCACGCTATACAGAAGCGCGTTTAATTAAAGAATTGGAAGAAGAGGGAATCGGGCGTCCAAGTACTTACTCCATGATTATGGATACCATTGTGGCGCGTGGTTATGTATCCTTTGGTGCGGTGAGTGAGACCTCTCGTAACAAAGTTTTCAAACCCACAGAACAAGGATTTTTAACCAATGATTCGCTTCAAGCAAACTTTGAAAATATCATCAACGTTAACTATACAGCTGCAATGGAGTCACGCCTTGATAAGATTGCGGAGGGCGATGTTGACAGTGTTCAGTCTTTAAGAGATTTTGTGGACTTATTTTATCCACTCTTAGAAGCTGCAGATAAAAATATGGAAAAATTGCCTCCTGAAATGGTGGGAGAAGTATGTCCAGATTGCGGCGGTGATTTGGTGTATCGAACGGGCCGTTATGGTAAGTTTATTGCTTGTAATAATTTCCCAGAATGTCGCTATAACCGTCCTTTGGAAGAAAATAAAAAAGAAGAGCCTGAGCCTACTGGAGAAATCTGTCCAGAATGTGGTCATGATTTAATCAAGCGTAAGAACCGTTATGGCACTTACTTTACAGGATGTAGTAATTTCCCTAAATGTAGATATATTAAGAAAGAAGTGAAACAAAAAGATGAAGCAAACAGTTAGAGTGATTGGTGCTGGCTTGGCTGGATCTGAAGCTGCCTATCAACTTGCGAAGCAAGGTTTTGAGGTTGAGCTTTATGAGATGCGCCCTGTCAAGATGACCCCTGCCCACCAAACCAGCAATTTTGCTGAACTGGTGTGCACCAACTCATTTAGAAGTGATGCGCTCAGTAATGCAGCAGGCTTATTAAAAGAAGAAATGCGTATTTTAGACTCAATCATTTTGAGAAGTGCCGATAGCGCACGCATCCCTGCGGGAAGCGCATTGGCTGTTGATAGAGAAGGCTTCTCACAAGCAGTTATGGACGCACTTTCTCAATTTGAAAACATTCATATTAAAAATGAAGAATTGACAGAAATAGATCCCAATATTCTCACATTGATTGCGACAGGTCCTCTAACCAGTGATGCCTTGAGTCAATCAATTGGTAAGTTGGTTGATCAAGATTCACTTTATTTTTACGACGCAGTTGCACCGATTGTGGATGGTGAGACCATCAATTTTGATATTGCCTACTTTAAGAGTCGTTATGATAAAGGGGATGGAAAAGATTATATTAACTGTCCGATGACCAAAGCAGAATTTGATGCTTTTCATCAAGCTGTGATGGAATCAGAACTTGCGCCGATGCGTGATTTTGAAGATGTTAAAGTTTTTGAAGGGTGTATGCCTGTTGAAGAGATGGCCAAACGGGGTCATAAAACTTTGACCTTTGGACCCATGAAACCAGTCGGTCTTGAAAGACCGGATGGCACAAGACCCTATGCAGTCGTGCAATTAAGACAAGACAATGCAGCGGGTACTTTATATAACCTTGTGGGCTTTCAAACACGTATGAAGTGGCCTGACCAAAAACGTGTCATTCGCATGATTCCTGGTTTGGAAAATGTTGAAATTGTTCGTTATGGTGTGATGCATCGTAATACTTTCATCAATTCACCCACCAGTTTGAATGCATTTTACCAAATGAAAGATTATCCCAATATATTCTTTGCGGGTCAAGTGACCGGTGTTGAAGGATATATTGAATCCGCAGCCAGTGGCTTATATGCAGCATTAAACTTGGGAAGATATGCTTCAGGAAAAGAAATGGAAGCTTTAAGTAAGGAAACCATTATGGGGTCCATGGCTGCTTATGTTGCTGGCGCAAACCCAAAACAATTTCAACCCATGAATGCAAACTTTGGTCTTATTGAAAACAGGGTAAAAGACCGTGAGTTGATGGCCCAAAGAAGTTTAGAACATGTCCACCGATTTAAAACAAGAATATCTGAGTAATTTCCTCAAGCATATTAAAATAACCCACAGTGCTTCAGAACATACTGACGAAAGTTATCGTCATGATATTGAGCAGTTTTTGGAGTACTTGGAAGGGGAAGACTTGCTTAATTTGAATCAGGGGTTGGGCTATGCCTATGTGAATGCCTTGCTTGAAATGAAATTGGCGCAGGCTTCAATTGCGCGAAAAATTTCAAGCTTGCGAACCTTCATGAAATTCATGCAATTGAATTATGGTGCATTATCCAATCCATTTACTTCGATTTCAATTAGACAATCCCATAAGAAACTACCTGGTTTTTTAATGATACGTGAGTTGGAAGATTTATTGACATCATGTGATGAAACAGATTTGGGTAAACGCAATCGTGTCCTCATTGAATTGATGTATGCTTGTGGTTTACGTGTAAGCGAGGCTGTAAATTTAAAGATCAAAGACCTTGATATAAAAAATAGAACGCTCATGGTCGTGGGTAAAGGGGATAAGGAACGTTATTTGTTTTTTTATGAGTCCCTAGCACCGCGTTTGATTCATTATATTGATGTCGTAAGAAACAAACTTTTGGATCAAGAACATGGTTATTTATTTGTGAATAATAGAGGGGAACCCTTAACTTCTCGCGGCATTCAACATATCATGAAAGTTCAGGGCCAAAAAGCAGGATTGCGGATGCATTTGCATCCCCACATGTTGCGTCATACCTTTGCGACCCATCTTTTGGATAATGGTGCAAGCTTAAAGATTGTCCAGAGTTTACTGGGACATGAGTCCATCAGTACAACCCAAATTTATACGCATGTATCCATGAAAAAATTAAAAGCAGTCTATGAAGCTGCTATGGAAGATGTTGAAGTCACATAATTTACCATGGTTTTTAAATCTCTTTAACACATTTAGCTTGTAATATATAGGTGTAAGGATTCTTACATGTATAAACATTCTCCTTATTCATACCCCTTGTGAATACTTGTTTGTGCATAATTTCTTTCCCCTTATAATTTACTTGAAAAGAGCTGAATAGCTCTTTTCTTTTGAGAAGTGAAAATATTTCGAATATCGGCATTTCTTATTTGACATTTAACGGACTATTCTCTATAATTAAGAAGCGATTAAAGCAAGGTGAGAAAATGAAATTCCATTTATATGATTTGGAGGAAAAGGGCAATGCCGCGTTTTCAATTAACGAGGTCATCCAAGTTGATGAAAATGTTCTGACTCCAAGCAATCGATTTACTGAAATAAGTGAGATCGAGGTAACTGGGACTGGTTTCTATGATGCCAAAGCACAAGAATTTGTGGTTGGTTTAGAAATTTCATGTCAAGTCGTTGTTCCTTGTGCCATCACTTTGAAACCACTTGATGTTGAACTTGATACCCAGTTATCGGAAGTTTTCAGTTTCAGTGATAACATTGATGAGGCGGATCTAGATGATGTAATTGCAGTCAGTGATTTAGAAGTAGATTTACTTCCTTATATCTTGAGTGCTGTGATTGCCGAAATTCCAATGAAGGTTGTGGATCCTGAGTTAGAACAATATCCTGCGGGGGAAGGTTGGGAAGTTTTAACCGAAACAGCACTTCAAAAACAAAAGGAAGAAACGATTGATCCTAGACTTGAAAAATTAAAAGCATTTAAATTTGAAGATTAAAATATGGAGGTGAAACCACATGGCAGTACCAAAGAGAAGAACTTCGCGACACCGCAAAGCAAAAAGAAGAACACATGTTAAACTACCAAGAGTAACCATCGTTAAAGATGAAGTTACAGGAGAATGGAAGTTGCCACATCGCGTAGATCGTGATACAAAATAAATTTTTTAATCTTGGTTTACCAAGATTTTTTTATTTACAGTAAAAAAGGAGTTATTATGACAAATTATTTCGTGATGAATCACGCTTCTATGAAACGATACAATACATTGCGTCTTGACGTTACAGCCCATACCGTTGTAATGCCATATTCAATGGAAAGCTTTGTGTCTGCATTGCGTGCCTTTGGTGATAAGAAAATTATTATTATTGGAAATGGTTCAAACCTATTATTTTCTAAAAATTATTACGATGAAAGTTATTGTTTTATCATTACCAATTTGATCAGTGACATTGATTTTGATGGTAATGAGATTATCTGTGAAGCAGGAACAAGACTCCATCGTTTGGCTTGGTTTTCTTGTGAACAATCTTTAGGGGAGTTGGCCTTCGCTGAAGATATCCCTGGAACCATTGGGGGTGCGCTTTTCATGAATGCAGGTCAATGGCAATATACCATTGGTCAATACGTCAATTGGATTGAAGTATATGATTATGAGAAAGATGAGATTCAAAGAATTGTTCCTGAAGATGACTTTTTTTCCTATCGCTATTCTAGATTGAATGATATGCCAGTTTATGTTTTAAGATGTGGTATCAAAGCCATTCCTGGTAATTATAATGAAGTCTTAAGTAAAATATTAGAATATCGTCATGAACGTTATGTGAAACAACCCCGTAATTTTGCGAATGCTGGATCTGTATTCAAACGTCCTAAAGATAAAGATGGGGAGTGGCTTTATGTTTGGAAGCTTTTTGATACAGTTAACTTGCGAGGTTTTAGAATTGGCGATGCCATGGTCTCTGAAAAACATCCTGGATTCATTGTGAATGTAAAAAATGCCACAGTTGAAGACATGCAAGCTGTGATTGAAGAATGTATTACGCGTGTTAAAGTAGAATTTGATGTAGATCTTGAACTAGAATGGCGTGTAATTTAAGAGGTATCTTATGAAAAAAACAACCTTAATTGTGATGATTGTCACTGTGATTGCAAAGCTTTTTGGTTTTCTTCGCGACAAGCTTGTCACCCATTTCTTTGGCTTTGGGATTGTCAGTGATGCCTTTAACTTGGCATATGGGATTCCTTCATCCCTTTTAGTGGTCATTGTTGCAGCCCTTGTGACTGGGTTTATCCCAATGTATACAAGAATTCGTAATAATGATAAAGATGAGGCAAGCTATTTTGTCAACAATATCTTTAACATTTTAGGTATCTTTGCGCTCATATTAGGGGTTATTATGTTTTTAGTGCCAGGTGTGGTTGTAAAGGTTGCTGGGGCGGGTTTTGGTGAAGAAACCCATGCATTGGCAACGCAGTTTGTGCGCATCATTTCGTTTTCTGTTATTTCGATTGCGGTTGTTCAATTGGGAACAGGTTATCTCAATGTCAATGATAGCTTTATCTTACCCAATTTAATACCCATTCCAACGAATATCATCATCATTGGTGCAACGGTTGCGGCCCATAATACCAACAATCTAAATATTTTACCTTATGCTGCATTGCTTGGGATCACACTTCAAGGTGTGATGATGTTTATTTATATGCATAAGTTTGGCTTTCGGTACAGTTTTGTCTTAGATTTTAAAGATGAAAACTTAATAAAGATGATCCAATTTGCCATGCCATTATTAATATCAACCGTGGTGATTACTTTAGATGACTTGTTTATGCGATCTTATGCTACAGTGATTCATGGGGATGGTGGATATACTTATATCAACAATTCTTTTAGAATCATGGGGTTTGCGACGGGTTTGTTTATTAATGGTATCTTATCGGTTGCTTATCCAACCATTTCGCATGCTGCATCGGTTGATGATAAACCCAGAGTCATTCATTTAATGAATGATGCCATTCTCTTAATGGCACTGTTTGTTATCCCAACTACCGTTGGATTGGCGTCTTTAAGTCATGAAGTAGTCGCCTTTGTTTATGGTGGGGGTAAGGTGACCCAGGCTGAACTCTCCATTTTAGGTAATGTCTTCTTGGGGAATGTGGTGGGTCTCTTATTCATGGGGCTTAGAGATTTGTTCATTCGTATCCATTACTCTTATCAGGATATGAAAACACCGCTGAGAGCACAAGTCTATTATGTTCTGGTTGATGTTACATTATTTTTGGTTTTGGGTTATTTCTTTGGAATTGCTGGATTGACTTTCGCAGGATCCATCGCAGCCCTCTTTATCTGTGTATATTTGTTTAATACACTACTCATCAAATTTAAGCGATTGGGGATGCGGGCGATTATCTCGGATTTGGGTAAGATTGCCTTGTCATCTATTTTGATGGGAATCGTCATCTTTGTAATAAAGTATGCTTTATCAGATGTCTCAAATCGGCTTCTTGTGATTGTTTCAATCCTAGCAGGGGTATTAACTTATTTTGCTTCTGTATGGTTTATGAAGGTGGATCTGGTGAGAACAATATTAAAACGTAAATAGGTGGTTTGCTTTATGCAAATCACTTTTTTTATTTTAGATGGAGAAATCCATCTTTTTTTTATGCAAAAGAGTTCAAATAATAAGTAAGTGTGCTATAATTGTGGTAGAAAGTGGGTATAAGTGGTAGAAAGTGGTGAATTTCAAGATGTTCATGGGTGAATTCCAACACAATTTAGATACCAAAGGTCGCATTATCATTCCTGCGAAGTTTCGTGATGGTTTGGGCGATGAAATGGTTGTAACACGTTGGCTCGATGGATGTTTGGCAATTTATACCATGGAAAAATGGCAAGCACTTTACGAAAAACTACAGGCATTACCTGCTACCAAAAGAGAAGCCCGTCGCTTTACGCACATGATCATGGCTAAAGCTTCAGAATGTACCGTAGATTCTCAAGGTAGAATTCGTTTACCCCAACCCCTTATCAAAGAAGCATCTTTGGATAAAGAATGTGTTGTGATTGGGGTAAGTGATCATGTTGAGATTTGGGACTTAGACCGCTGGAACGCATACTATGATGTTGCGAGTGAAAGTTTCGAAGATATTGCGGAAACGCTAACGGAGTTCTTCTAATGCATATATCAGTATTAAAAAAAGAATCCATTGAAGCTTTGGATATAAAAGAAGCTGGTGTCTACATTGACGCAACATTGGGAAGGGCTGGTCATACTCAGGAAATTCTCAAACAATTAGATACAGGTAAGTTGATGGCTTTTGATAAAGATTTGGATGCCATTAACTACGCAAAAGAAATATTAAATTTAAATAAGATGATTCTTATCCATGATTCATTTTCAATGATTGAGAAGCATTTGGATGAAAATGAAATCGATAAAATTGATGGGGCATTGTTTGATTTGGGGGTATCTTCTCCCCAATTTGATCAACAAGATCGTGGATTCTCCTATCGCTATGATAATGCGTTGGATATGCGAATGGATCAAACTCAAGCTCTCAGTGCCTATGAAGTAGTAAATACTTATGAGCCTGAACATCTGGAACGTATTTTGAAAAATTACGCTGATGAACGCTATGCCAAAGGCATTGTAAGAAATATTGTTGAAAATAGACCCGTCATGACCACCTTTGAATTGGTTGAATGTATTAAAAAAGCGTATCCAAATTACGCCTTGCGTAAAGGACATCCTGCTAAAAAAACATTCCAAGCCATTCGTATGGAAGTCAACAATGAATTGGGGGATATTGAATCGGCCTTAGTTCAGGCTAAAAATCGTTTGAAAGTGGGAGGCAGACTTGTGGTGATTACCTTCCATTCAATTGAAGATCGTTTGGTAAAGAACTTGATGAATGAATGGGCTACACCTGAAAAGGTAGATCCAAGAATTCCAGTTCCAATTGAAAAAAATATCAATTTTAAATGGATTCATAAGGCATTAAAACCTTCCAAAGATGAAATCGAAAGTAACAACAGGGCACACAGTGCAATCTTACGTTGTATAGAAAGGACGCATGAAGATGGCTAAAATTATCAAGAAAAGAACAGTTAGAAAAATTAATTGGTCAGCAGTGGCACAATTAACGCTGATACTCGCAATTGGTTTTTGGTTTACGTCTGCTGTATTCGTGCGCTCAGATAACGCAAAAGTGGCCCGTCAAATAGAAAGCACCAACATTGCGATTGATGCAGTAAAACGTACCAATGAAACACTTTTAAGAGAGGCAAATGCTTTGGGTGATTATGCAAACATCGTGGAAAAAGCAGAACAAGCCGGCTTACAACATTTCACCGAAAACTCTGTATTTGTCAACTTGGGTGATTAGTGGTGAAAAAGTTTCAGAACAGAAGAATTCTTAAAGTATTTACATTGATTGTGATCGTATTTTCTGTGCTCACAGTCAATGTTTTTATAGTGTCTGTTCTGGGTTATCATGTGAATTCAGGAACCAATGTTAAAGAAGTTGTTCAAGGAATTCATACGGTAGAACAACCCATATATGCAAAAAGGGGAAATATCTTAGATATTAAAAATAATATTTTGGTAGAAGATATGAATACCTATACCCTCAATGCCTATATTGCAGAAGATCGTTTTGATATTGGTAATGTACCCGCTTATGTTACAGATAAGGAAGCGGCTGCGACTACCATTTCAACAATCCTTAGTGCGCCTTATGATTTTGTGTATGAAAGACTCAATGCCGATGCCAAACAAATTGAATTTGGTACCTATGGCAAATACGTGACAGTTCAACAAAAAGAAGCCTTGGAAAACTCTGGGATAACTGGTTTGGGATTTACCCCTGCTATTAAACGTGATTATTACTCCAGTCGCTTTGCGACCACACTTTTGGGTTTAACGGTCTTTGATGAAAAGCTTGAGCAACAAGTGGGTGTCATGGGGATTGAAGAATACTATGATGATGTTTTAAATGGCGAAAATGGTGTAGAGGTCTATCGTCAGGATAGTGGTATGTATCGTTTTGATACGATCGACTCCTTATCTCATGAAGCAACAGATGGTAAGAATGTTAAATTAACCATCGACAAAATTATTCAGTCTTCACTGGACAATGCTTTAAATCAATTTATAAACAAAGAAGATATCCAAGCTTCAGAAGCTTGGGGTGCAATTATGAATGTCAAAACGGGTGCCATCTTGGCGATATCAGATGCGCCTTCGTTTGATGTTGAAGATCCCAATACATTGTACTTAAACCGGGCGACAGAATATGAGTATGAGCCAGGTTCAACTATGAAAACCATTACCTATGCAGTGGGTATCAATGAAGGGGCCATTTCTCCAGAAGATCTTTATGATGGAAAACCATTTTATTTAAGAACGGATCCTGATACAGGGGCTGTCTCAAGAGCCAGTACGCCAGGACCTTATACGGTTACGATTCATAACCCTTCTGGTGAAGTTTATCCAATTATCACATTTAAAGAAGGATTTCAAAGATCCTCTAACGTTATGATTGCGGAACTTTTAACCAATAAAATGAATCCCGATATATTTCAAGATTATATGCACCGTTTGGGATTTTATGAAAAAACAGGTTTTGGACGGGTACCTGAGGCAACTGGGACTGAACTTTGGGGTTATCACCATGAAAAAATTACCAATGGATTTGGTCAGGGTTCTACCGTAACCATGCTACAAATACTACAAAGCCATTCAGCCGTTTTTGGTGATGGTACTGTTATTAAACCTTATATTGTTGATTCTATTATTGATCCAAATACTGGCAATGTTGAGTTTCAAGCAAAAGTTCAAAAAGGTGAAAAAGTATTTAAAGAAGAAACGGTACAGTTGGTCCGCGATGCCTTGTATGAAAACGTCAATGTCCAAACATTTGGAAACCATCGTTATAAGATGGATGAAGTCAGTATCATGGGTAAAAGTGGTACAGCAGAAATGGTTATTGATGGTCAATATAGTAAAAGCACCTATTTGTATTCAGCAGTATTGGCTTTTCCATATGAAGATCCTGAGTATGTGTTTTACTACGCATATATCGCCAATGATGGACACCGTACTTGGAGTGCGGCTGAAGAAGTTAAAGATGTCATAAAAACCGTCATTTCAACCTATCCATCAGAAACCAATGGTACCAGTGATGATGATGATAAAGTAGTTCATAAATCTGAAATTGAAAATTATATCAATCGTCCTGTGGTTGATGTTCGCAATGAATTAAAGGAACAGGGATATAATGTGGTTGTTTTGGGTAATGGATCTACGGTTATAGATCAATATCCCAAACAAGGCGTAACTTTACTGAATAGTGAACGTGTGATTCTTTTAACTAAAAAAGAGGGTCTGGTAATTCCTGATTTGAAAAATTGGTCACTAAAAGAGGTGAATGCTTGGTCGAATTTTGCTAAAATAGAAGTGGTCATTTCTGGAAGTGGTTTTGTGAAGACACAATCCTACCCTGTAGGGACGGCTGTGGTTAAGGATATGACCTTAACAGTTGAATTAGAATAGGAAGTATTTACATGATAGGATATATTGCATTTGTTACGACATTTATTTTGGGGTTTATACTATACCCTCGGTTTATTGCGTTTTTAAAGACGTCTTTAGCCCAACAAGAGGTCAGTGAATATGCCTTAGATGAATTTAAGGAAAAAGAAAAAACGGTAACCTTTGGGGGTGTGCTCTTTGTATTATTACCCATTATCGTATCCTTTGTTTTGTCTATTAAATCATTAAATTTAAAATATATTTCATTGATCATTGTTTATTTGAGTTATGGATTACTGGGCTTTATTGATGATTATAAAATTATCAAAGAGGGTAAGAATGATGGTTTGTCCGCAAAAACAAAATTAATGGTGCAATTCATCATTGCAGCCATCTTCTATGCCTTATATCTAAAAATGGGTGGGGATAATACCCTTCGAATTCCGATTATCAACGCATCAATTGATTTGGGATATTTCTATTTTGCGTTTGTTGTTTTTATGTTTATGGCCTATTCAAATGCTGTAAACCTAACCGATGGTATGGATGGATTGGCTTCTGGTACCACCATCATTGCTTTAGTACCGTTATTAATCATGGCTGTAGGTGTAGAACCTGAATTGGCTATATTTCTATTTGCTGTTTTAGGGGCTTTATTTGCTTTCCTAGTTTATAATTATGCGCCTGCAAAAATATTTATGGGCGATGTCGGATCATTGGCTTTGGGTGCTTTATTTGCGATTGCTTCTGTATACCTAAAAATTGAAGTTTTATCGATTGTTATCGGGGGTGTCTTTGTTTATGAGACCGTGACTGTTGTGATTCAACAAGTTGTCTTTAAATTTACGCGTAAACGTGTATTCAAATATACACCGATTCACTATAGTTTTATTATTAGTGGTTGGAAGGAACACCGTGTGGTGCACTTCTTTTGGATTTTAGCGCTTGTATTTGCATTGATTGGCTATTGGATAGGATTGATTTAAATGAAAAATGCACTGGTTATCGGTGGTGCACGGAGTGGTAGTGGTGCTGCCTTACTATTAAAACATCTGGGATACCACGTTGTATTGGTCGCTCGTGATGACTTTGATAAAAGAAAAGAACTGGAAGATGGGGGAATTGAGGTTATCTTGGATGACGCTGATACAGATCGCTTTGACCATTTTGATTTGGTTGTAAAAAATCCTGGAATTCCAAATGATCACCCATTGGTGAAACGATTCAAGACGGTTTTAAATGAAATTGATCTTGCTTTTAGATTTCACTCCCAAGGTCTGTACTATGCGATATCTGGAACCAATGGTAAAACGACAACGACTTCAATACTTTATGAAATGTTGAAGCGCAAAAATGAATCTGCCGTTTTGGCCGGGAATATTGGGGTTTCTTTGAGTGAAGTCGTTTTGGAAACTAAAGATATCCCCATTGACGTTGCGATTGAAATATCAGCGTTTCAAATGGAAGGAACACCCAACTTCAAACCCAAGGTTTATGGCTTATTAAACTTGACACCCGATCATTTGGATCGCTATCAAGATGAAAATGATTACTACCAAGCCAAATTAAAGATCGTGGATCAAGCCGATATTTTTATCCGTAATATTGATGATAAAAATATCGTTAAACTTACCAATAAAAATAAAAATACACTTGATTTATCCCTTACTAAAAAAGCAGATATTTATATTATTGATCAAAAAGTATATTTCAAAACGGTCATGTTGTTTGAAACTCAAACGATGAAACTGGTGGGAGCACATAATCTATTAAATATGATGTTTGCGAGCACCATGGCTTATTTAGCGGGTGTATCACTAATAGATATTCAAGCGGTTGTTTCAAGCTTTAAAGGTGTTGAGCATCGATTGGAATATGTAGATACCCTTGATGGAAGGGTATTTTACAATGATTCTAAGGCAACCAATCCTGAAAGCACTGAAAAAGCATTGCAATCCTTTGATAAACCTGTAATTTTATTGGCGGGTGGGTATGATAAAAAGATTAAATTCGATTTGTTGTCTCAATTTAATCCCAAAGCGGTTATTTTATTTGGTGAAAGTAAATACTTGTTAAAACAAGTATTTAAAGAAGCCTATATTGTGGACGCTATGCAGGATGCTTTGGATAAGGCAATGACAATATCAGAGGTGGGGGATGTCATTCTTTTATCACCAGCATGTGCTTCTTATGATCAATTTGAGAATTTCGAAGCCAGGGGTATTGCTTTTAAAAATATGGTAAATAAACTTAAAGAAAGGTAGCGATACCTTTTTTTATTTTGTGACCGTGTTATAATATAAACTAGAGGTGTTTTTAATGGATATGAATCAACAATATATTGAGCTCTTAATTTCTATCAGACTCAGAAAGCTACAACAAGAAGGGTTTGATCAAATACGATTTGATGATTTAGAACGTATTTTTTCGAAACTGGTTTTTAAAAGACAAAAACCACAGTTTTTGCATGAGTTGACGGATAGAATTCTCAATATATCTACGGATGAAATTATTCGTTATTTAACGTTGGATGCGACGATGAATACCAGTAAAGAAGGATTGGATAAAATCCTGCAAGGAGTTTTACGGTGAAATTTAACAAACTGTTCGGACTGGGTATTGTATTTATACTACTCTTAAGTGTGGTTTCACATTTGATTTTGAGTGCCAACAACTATAATTATGGCGCTGGATTTGGTCGTGAATTGTTAATAATTTCAGAGGATGTAGAAACTTCTAGTAACTTTGTTCAGTTTCAAGAAAGGGTTTCACAAAATAATGCTGAACTGGAGGTCATTGATTTAAAAGATGGCTATTCGCTAATTAAAATTGAAGGTGTGGGTGATATGGAGAGAATCTTGACCTATTATACACGCTACATGTCGGATAGACCCATTTTAAATTCTGGGACTTTTGGCTCTATTTCTAATATCGGTTATACAATTTTATCCATGCAAATGTATATGGTTCTTTTCTTTGGAATCACCATCGCATTATGGACCTATCGCTATCGTTTACTGGGCTTCTTTATGAGTTTGGTTATGACAATATTTATTTTAACACCCGTTTATTTTGGGAAAGAACTCAATTTCTATTTAAATGGTAATTCCTGGTTTATAATTTTATGTTATGTTTTGATGCTATTGAATCTGATGTTGTGGTTGATGAATCGCATACTAGAAAAGGAAAGTTCAAAGTTATTGGCACGCAATGTTTGGATTATTGCGGTAAACACCTTATTATTAGGTGGATTGTTTTATCTTTTAGATGATTCAGTCATCTCTATATCTATTGTCCTTTATTTAGTCTTTCAAGGTTTATTTTTAGTTGTCTTTGCTTTTGTGTTGTGGTTTGGATTGGATTATTTCTATCTTTACTATTTGAATGACTCCAGTTATGGTCGCTTGTTCTTAAAACGTTCTGGTATTAACGCCCCATTTTTCTTAAGCAATAAAATTGCAGTTTTTGCGGTTGGGCTTTTGATTCTTTTTGTGACAATTATTTTCGGAACGATTCAAAGTGAGACGACACCGCATAGCAGTGGTTTTTCTCAAGAATCTATTTTAGTGGTGAATAAAAATGATGTTTCCAGTTTCCTTGAGGTTCAAGGATCCTTGGGTCGTTACGGATTGATGGATCACGTGATTGAGTATAATATCAGTGAAGAAATGGAAACTTGGTTCATCTTTGATTCTCTAACAGATCAAACCATGTTAAGGGCAGTCAAAGATGACATTGATATTAAATTGGATTCAGTGAGCCAAGTTTATGCTACGAATTTAGAGACTTTTCTATTTGAATCCTATGTCTTTGATTTTCTTATTATGATGAGTGTCTTGGTTTTGGCCGTTGTGATGTATTTAATCAGATCCAAAGTCCATGCTTTACAGTATATCGTCTTAACCATAGGGTCTTACATTTTCTTATATTTATTTGTGAATATCTATAAGGTTCCAGTAAGTGTACCCATGATTTCAATGATTCGCTTCAATTTGATTTATAATTTTATGATTGTTCAAATTTCTGAGGATTTATTTACGGAGACGGGTATTTTAAATTTTGTGTCGCGTAATGCTACCATTCTTGTTTTAATTTACTTACCCATTTTACTTTTTGTTTCAACGAATTTTAGTTTTGTAGTCGAATCAACCGTGTTATTGATGCTATCGATAACATCGATGTTAATTTTTGGATGGATGATGAGAAGGATAGTGAGTTATGGTCGCATATAGTCAATTGGAAAAGGATCCGCGTTTTGAAGGATACGGTACCTTTATTCAAAAAATAATGGGGATTTTGAATTTAAGTGATGAAAGGGTCTATGAGCTTATGCATGATGTGCATCAGCAATGTGATCATCCTTCTGTCAGCGAAATCGCTGATTTTATAAAGGGTGCCGATAAATTAATGATTGGGGGAGACTACGATGCGGATGGTGTTTGTAGTACCGCCATTGCTAAAACGCTTGCCCATCATTTGGGGGTAGATGCTGTAGGATACTATATTCCAAATCGTTTTGATGAGGGTTATGGTATTTCCGTAAATACGGTCGATATGGCCCATGAAAAGGGCTATACACACTTACTCTTGGTTGATAATGGTGTTAAGGCACAACTTGAGATTAAACATGCGCTTTCACTGGGAATGAAAGTTGCGGTGGTTGATCACCATCTCATTGAATCAAAATTAGAGGTGCCTTTACTGCATTCACACTACTTGGATGCATACTTTGGGAGCATGTGTGCCAGTGGCTTGATGTATTTGGTTGCAGAACACGTGGGTTATTTGACCCCTAAAATTAAAGCCTATGCCGCCTTGGCGACCATTGCGGATGTGATGCCTGTTTGGGGCAAGAATCGTGAAATCATTAAGGCTGGATTAAAGGTATTAAATGAAAACGCTATTTTAAATATTGATGCCATATCCAAACAAACAGCGTATGACGCAACGGTCTTGGCTTTTAAAGTCATTCCAAAGATCAACTCAATAGGTAGGATGGCGGATCAAGTCAATATGAATACGATGGTGGCCTATTTATTGAGTGATGATGCCCAGTTGATTAAGAATTATGCCAGTCAAATTTTTGTGATTGATGATGTGCGTAAGAAAAAAGGTCAAATCGCAAAAGATATTGCGATCTCAAAAATGGGTTCTGGTTTGGTAGATGTAATTGTGGATGATAGCTTCCATGAGGGGGTTTTGGGGATTGTTGCCAATCAAGTTATCAATCTAACCGAGAAGCCTGCATTCATTTTAAAAAAGTCAGGTCAGGTCTATAAGGGGAGTGCCCGTTCCAATACGATTTCGCTCAAGTCTTTATTTGATCATTTAAATCCAGATTATTTTGAAGCCTTCGGAGGACATGATTTTGCTTTTGGAATGAGTATAAAAGTATCTCATTTCGAAAACTTCAAACGTGATGTAGAGGCCGTGGTTGCGACATTAAAGGATGTTTCTACCACATCTGAAATTGTCTATCTTGAAGAAAAACTTCAGGATGTTGATTTTAAAAACTTGAATCAATTTGAACCCTTTGGTGAAGGTTTTAAATTACCGCTGTTTGCGATTGATAAACCCTTGGATTATAAAATGGTTAAGTTGAATGGTTTTGGTTATAAATATGTCTTTAGCAATTATTGGTTTAAAGATGCGGTTTACTTTAATGCCACTGCAACACCCAAAGATTTGAATGCTGCAGAAGTTTTGGTTGGGAGTTTTCAATTTCACCCAAGATTCAAATTATCTTTTCAAATAGATATGTTAAAATAATAAGTAAGGAGGTCACCTTTATGCAAAATTTTATCAAGCAAGTATTGATTTTATCCTTATTGGCGTTTGTTTTTTTTAACCCAATTTTGGCTCAGGATAGTGAACCTTTAGTAGAAGCAGATCCCGTTATCGTGGTGCAAAGGGATGCTTACCAAATTGATGTGAACACCACGCAAACCATTCCTTATTCAATTGTATTGGAAGAACCTTATAAAACCATCGTCACATCGTCAAATACAGATGTGGTAGTTGCTGAGCTTTTGAATGGAGAACTTACGATTACGGGGAAAGCTGCCGGTAATGCAACGGTCACACTTTTGGTGCGTGTTGATAATAAAGAAGAACACTATACCCAAGATTTTTCGATTACGGTATTGCCTTTAACCGGAACCATAACCTTTAAAGAAAACACATTCTACTTAATTCGTGATCTTTACTATGATATTGAATTTGAAATTTCGCCCAGTACGATTCATGAATCGAATGTCGTATGGCGTTCATCCAATCCGGATGTTGCGACGGTTGTAAATGGGCGTGTCACAGGATTGAAAATTGGTAAAACAACCATTACAGCAACTTTAGATAATCACGTTGAGACAATGGAGTTATTTGTTACAGTACCGCTTAAGAAAATGGAGTTCAATCCAGATAAAATCGTTTTGGAAATTGATGAAAAACGTAATATCCCTCAAATCATTTATGTGCCTTATGATACGACAACTCAAAAGAATATAAAATACACGGTTTCAGATAATAGTATTGTGCAACTTGAAGATGGCATCATTACGGGTTTAAAAGAAGGTGAAACTTCTATTATTGCTAAGGTGAATGATATAGAAGCAAAGCTTGAAGTTACAGTCAAAAGAAAAGCAACCACCTCTGAAATTCAAACCATTTCTTTGGATGTTTATAATGAAGGTTCTGCAGGTCTACATTTAACACTTCATCAGGATACTTACTACAATAACAATCGTTATGATTTGGAATTGCCTGTTGCTTCAATTGCAACCTATATGGACTTATATGAGACCAGTCATATTTATATCTCTTTACCCAGTGCGATGATGCGGGATAATTTTTCTTATTTTAATCAAATTGTCGTTCCTTCTGAGTTATTGGGTAAATTAGAAAGTGAACAATATTTGGTGATTCATTTGGTGGATATGGAAATGAACCCCAAAATTCAATTTATTTTTAATGAAAAATCGGATAAAGATGCGATCTTGAGTTTTAATTTTATTGAAGTTTTAACCACAAACTCTATTTATCAATATATCAAACAGCCAGGTGCCTATAGTTTGAGTTTGAAGTATCCACTGGAACATCATTTTAAAATGGGAATTCATGCAGATTATATCGAAAGCGCAAAGGATCAATTGGTTTTTGTTTATGATTATAAACAGAATCAAGTGTTTGA
>CANRNG010000001.1 GCA_947631935.1 uncultured Erysipelothrix sp. | reverse complement strand
GATGCGACCTATATTATCACCAACCATCATGTCATTGAGGGTGGTGACAGTTTAAAGGTAAAGCTATCGTCTGGTGAAGAGTTGGATGCAACCTTAGTTGGATCTGATGCGTACACAGACTTGGCTGTTTTAAAAATTAATGAAAACATTGGCATTGAACCCATTTCAATTGGGGATTCATCCGTGGTTAAAGTGGGTGAATTTGTGGTTGCAATGGGCAGTCCTTTGGGTGTGGAATTTTCAAACTCCAGCACGTTTGGGATTATCTCAGGTAAAGATAGACTCGTACCCGTCGATCTCAACGGTGACAATGTGGCGGATTGGGATATGGTGGTCCTTCAAACCGATGCTGCTATCAACCCCGGTAACTCAGGGGGTGCATTGGTAAATATGAATGGTGAATTAATTGGTATTAACTCACTGAAAATCAGTTTGGATACAGTTGAAGGGATGGGTTTTTCCATTCCTGTGAATGAAGTCATTCCCATTGTGAAACAAATTAAAGAAAATGGTAAAGTGCAATATCCAATTTTGGGTATTTCGGCCGTATCCATTGCGGACATCCCGTATTACAGTGACTTAAGAAACGATGAAATTGAAGCAGGTGTTTTAATTGTGGAAGTTTTATCTGATTCACCCGCATCTGAAGCCGGGCTTCAAAAAGAAGATGTGATTGTGAAGTTTGATGGCATCCAAACACCTACCTTTAAGGACTTTAGAAGAATTTTATATTCTAAAAGAACGGGTGACACCATCGTCTTAGAAGTGATTCGAGCTGATGAAACCCTTGAAATTACGGTGACCTTAAATTGATTAAGGTGATCGCAGTTGGGAAATTGAAGGAAAAAGCGGCCCAAGCATTGGTGGATGAATATATGAAGCGGCTTCAAACGGTTCATAAGCTTGAAATTATTGAATTGGGTAAGTCAAAACATAAAGACAGTGAAGTACAAAAGATTATTGAGGATGAAGGAGAGCGTATCTTAGCGAAGCTTTCTCCCTCAGATTATTTAATGCTACTGGACTTAGAGGGTGAGAATCTCAGTTCAGAGTCTTTATCTCAGAAGATGGATCTTATTTTAAATCAAGGACAAACTTTGGTGTTTGTGATTGGTGGTAGTCATGGGGTATCTCAGGCTGTTAAAAGTCGTGCCCAAGCAAAGTGGCAGTTGTCTAATTTAACATTTCCACACCAACTGGTTCGCATCCTTCTTTTGGAGCAAGTTTATCGTTCTTTTATGATAATGAAGGGACATCCTTACCATAAGTAAAGAGAAACCCAATAAATATGGGCTTCTTCTTGTTTTAAGTTCAGAAATGTTATAAAATAAATGAGAAAACAGGAGGTAATATATAATATGAAAGAATTCAATGCAATCGTTGTTGACCCAGTAGGACTACACGCACGTCCAGCAACTGTAGCGGTCAATGCAGCTAGCAAATTTAAGAGCGAAATCAAATTGAGTTATAAAGGTAGAAGTGTTAACATGAAATCAATTATGGGTGTTATGTCACTTGGAATTCCTACTCAATCAGATATCTCAGTTTCCGCCGAAGGTGAAGACGAAGATGCAGCTATCGCTACAATCGAAGAAGTACTAAGAACTCAAAAAGTGATTGGGTAATTTATGAGTTGAAAATAGAAGGCCATTTGAGTCCTTCTATTTTTTATTATTGGGAGGAAATTTTTATGAACAGTTGGTTGAAGCTTGCCGAAAATGAATTATGGATTCAAAAAGAAATGGCTGCATTAACTGAAGCAGAGAAACATGATGCATTTTATAAGTCATTGGAATTTGGTACTGCGGGTATGCGTGGTTTATTGGGCGTGGGTCCCAATCGAATGAACGTATATACTGTCGCGAAAGCCAATATGGGATATGGCAAGTATCTTGTAAATAATTTTAGTGGCGATTTAAAGGTGGCGATTGCGTATGATAACCGTCATCAATCCCGTGAATTTGCAGAAGTCAGTGCGAATATCTTATCAATCTTTGGCATTACTTCTTATGTCTTTTTAGACCCGCGTCCAACACCGGAGCTGTCTTTTGCGGTACGTGAGTTGGGTTGTGTCGGGGGTGTTGTGATTACAGCCAGCCACAATCCAAAAGAATATAATGGCTATAAAGTTTATGATGAGACGGGCTGTCAGCTTGTGGATCATAAGATTGCTGAGGTCATTCAATACGTGAATGAAATTGAAGATGAAACGGTCTTAGACTTGAGTGTGGATGCGAAAGATAAATTGGTGGATTTGGACCGTACTTTTGATGAAAAGTATGTTGCAAGACTCAAAGGCATTCTTTTAAGAAATGATGAACCTAAAAATATTAAGATTGTCTTTTCTTCGCAACATGGAACAGCCTATCCCCTCATGCCAAATATATTAGCAGATTTGGGCTACCATGTTATTGTGGTACAGGAACAAAAAGCCTATGATCCAGACTTTTCTAACACAAAATCACCTAACCCTGAAGATAAAGCAGCCTATGAACTGCCTTTAAAGTACGCAAATGAACATGATGCGGATTTAATTTTGGTGTCTGATCCTGATGCGGATAGAATGGGGATTGCACTGAAGCATGCGGGTGAGTATGTCTATCTTACTGGAAATGATGGTGGTGCCATCCTACAAGAATATATTTACAGCACCTTGATTGAACAGGATAAGATGCCCAAGCATCCGGTGATGTTTAATACCGTCGTTACCTCTGATTTGGGAGAAAAAATTGCGCATTTTTATAACGTGGATGTTGAGAAAACACTCACGGGTTTTAAATACATTGGTGAAAAAATTGAAGGACACAACCAAAAACAAGACAAGACATTTGTTTTTGGATATGAAGAAAGTTATGGATATTTAATCCAAGACTTTGTCCGTGACAAAGATGCACTTCAAGCATGCTTGATGGTCAGTGAAGCGGCCAACTTCTATTTAAACAGAGGCATGACGCTCATAGATGTCCTACACGGGTTATTTGAACGCCACGGGGCTTACTATGACCATTTGGAATCTTTGGCGCTTAGCGGCGAAGCAGGGCTTGCACGTATCCAAAGAATTTTAAATCACTTTAGAGATAACGCGCTTAAATCTATTGATGGTGTAAAAGTAATCAATAAAGAAGACTACCTCAAACAAGTAGATTCTAAAGGGAATGTCCTGGATTTCCCCAAATCCAATGTCCTTAAATACTTGTTAGAAGATGGATCATGGATTGCGATTCGCCCTTCCGGTACGGAGCCTAAGTGTAAATTTTACTACAACGTTAAAGCAGACAGCTTGGATAACGCAAAGAAAAAATATCAGGCCTATTCTAAAGAATTGCACAATATCATTGAAACAATTTAGACCTCTAAGAGGTCTTTTTTTTTGAGACTGAGTTTTTTGAGTGAAAAGACTTGACTTTATATGCATGTTGGCTATAATCAAGGGGAAATAAAGAGGTGATTGACATTAAGGTTAAAGTTACTGCAACCCAAAAATCCAACTCCGTTGATATAAAGGATGTGGATGGCTATGCGACTTTACACGACCTCAAAACGATGCGTCGTTTGGTTTACCAAGAAGGATGTGGCGCTTACACTACCTTGGATTTTAGTAAAGATCGTGTACTTTTAAAAAGGGAGAATGAGTGGGTTACACTTGCGGAATTTGAACTGAATGCCAAGAATATTGCCAGAATTATTTCAGTAGAAGGTGAACTACGCTTTGACATTCAAGTAGTTGAATTGGAAGTGTTGGACACATCAATTAAAATTGTTTATAACTTACTCCAAGGGGAGGAATTGATTGATGTACATACTTTCAAATGTGTGTGGACAAAGGAGGAAGAAGCATGGCTAGAAATTCACTAACCAATATAGCTTATGAAAATTTAAAAAATAAAACAGAAGTGGTTGCATTTAATATATTGTGGAAAGAAGTGTGTTCAGAAATTGGATTCACAGAAGATATGGCGAAACGAAAAATTGCGTCATTCTACAATGCATTGATGCTAGATTCCCGCTTCATCTCACTTGAGAAAAACAATTGGGATCTTCGCGAACGTTACGCAGAAGATACATTGAAAATCGACCCTGAATTGGCGGATGATTATGATGATTATGATCAAGAAGCGTATGCGGAGGACTATGATACTCCGATTGAAATCGACATTGATTAGATTCTAGATTTTTGATAAACTAAAAAAGGGCATGGCGCTTCCAAAATGGGGCGTCATTTTTTTTATAATTGGAGAGGAAATAGAGTCTATGGCAAAATATATATTTGTGACCGGTGGCGTGGTTTCAGGCATTGGCAAAGGTTTAATTGCATCCTCAATCGGACGCTTGATGAAGAATCGTGGGTTCTCTGTCTTTATGCAGAAGTTTGACCCCTATATCAACGTGGATCCAGGCACCATGTCACCTTACCAACATGGCGAAGTTTTTGTGACCAAAGATGGGGCAGAAACAGATTTAGACCTGGGACATTATGAGCGCTTTATTGATGTGGAACTCACCAAAAACGCAAGCATTACTACAGGTAGGGTATATCAAAGCGTGATTGATAAAGAGCGTCAAGGCGCCTATAAAGGCGCTACAGTTCAAGTCATTCCTCATATTACCGATGAAATTAAAAACAAAATATATACCGTCGCCAAGGACTCAGGTGCTGATATTATCATTACCGAAATTGGAGGAACCGTAGGCGACATTGAATCCCTGCCCTTTTTAGAGGCAATCAGACAAGTTCATTCTGAACAACCACGGGATAATGTGTTGTTCATTCATACAACACTCATCCCAAAAGTACCTGCCTCCAATGAACTCAAAACAAAACCCACCCAACACAGTTTTAAAGAATTGATGTCATTGGGTATTAAAACAAACATTATTGTGACCCGTTGTGAGGAACCCCTCACACAAGAAATGAAAGAGAAAATCGCCCTTTTTTGTGATGTGAATATCAATGCGATTATTGAATCTAGAAATGCAACGAATTTATACGAACTGCCATTACGCTTTCAAGATCAGGGTTTGGATGCCTATATTCTACATAAGTTTGGGATTGACGATGCACCTGAAGCTGATATGCGTGAATGGGTTGAAATGATTGAGCGTTCTAAAAACTTAGAACATCGCATTAAAGTGGGGTTGGTTGGAAAGTATGTTCAATTGAAAGATGCGTATCTTTCCGTTGCAGAAGCCATCCAACATGCCTCTCACCAACAAGCCACTGACACGGAAATAATATGGATTAATTCCGAGGATTTAAATGTTCAAAATGTGGATAACTTATTAGACGATCTGGATGGGATCATCGTTCCTACAGGATTTGGAAAGCGCGGTACCCAAGGCATGATCTTGGCATCAAAGTATGCACGTGAACACCAAATTCCTTATTTTGGGATTGGTATGGGGATGCATGCAGCACTGTTGGATATTGCGATGCATCTTTGTGGATTGAAGGATGCGAATTCAACTGAATTTGATGAAAAAACAAATACCTCCATCATTACCATGATTGAACCAGAGCTTAAAATACAGTCTCTTGGGGGATCCATGCGTCTTGGGAATCATCCAATTCAATTAGAAAAAAACAGTTTAATACAAAAACTTTATAATCAAGATTCGATTTTTGAAAGACACCGTCATCGTTATGAGTTTAACAATCAGTATCGTAAGATAATTGAGGAAAATGGCTTGGTCATTAGTGGCTTTAGCCCCAATGGACAAGTGGTTGAAGCGGTTGAATTAAAGGGGCATGATTTCTATATTGCGACCCAATTTCAGCCTGAATTTAAGTCAAGACCCAACCGTTCTCACCCTTTATTTTACGGGTTTATAAATGCGGCTTTGATTTTTCATAAAAAAAGAGTAAAATGATAGTGTAGAAATATATAAGGAGGAATTATTCTATGGCTTTAGTATCAGCAAAAGGTATCCTAGAAAAAGCGCGTGCAGAAGGTTATGCAGTTGGTGCATTTAACATCAACAACCTTGAATGGACACAAGCAATCTTGGAAACAGCAGAGGAAATGAAATCACCTGTTCTATTGGGTGTATCAGAAGGTGCTGTTAAATATATGGGTGGATTTAAAACAGTTGTAGCGATCGTACGTGCACTTGTTGAAGACATGAACATCACTGTGGATGTGGCACTTCACTTGGACCACGGTAGCTATGATGGCTCATTTAAAGCAATCGATGCTGGATTTACATCGGTCATGTTTGATGGTTCACACTATGATTTTGAAGAGAACCTAGAAAAAACAAAAGAAGTGGTTGCTTACGCACATGAACGCGGTATTTCAGTAGAAGCTGAAGTGGGTTCAATTGGTGGAGAAGAAGATGGTATCATCGGTTCTGGTGAACTTGCAGATCCACAAGAATGTAAAACACTTACAGAAACAGGTATTGATTTCTTAGCTGCTGGAATTGGTAATATCCACGGTAAATATCCAGAAAACTGGGCAGGACTTGATTTTGGTGTATTGGGACAAATCCAAGACGTTACAGGACAAATTCCACTCGTATTACACGGTGGTTCAGGAATTCCTGAAGACCAAATCAAACGTGCAGTTTCATTGGGTGTTGCAAAAATTAATGTTAATACTGAACTTCAATTGTTGTTTGCTGAAGAAACACGTAAATACATTGAAGCAGGTAAAGACTTAGAAGGTAAAGGATTTGATCCTCGTAAACTGCTTGCACCTGGTAAACAAGGAATTAAAAATGGTGTTAAAGAAAAGATTGAACTTTTCGGAAGTGCCAATAAAGCTTAATTGAAAATTCAAAAAACCACTACTAGCGGTGGTTTTTTTTAAGTGGATTAATATGGAGAGATAGCATGAATTTAGTTGTTAAAAAGAGCATTGAAAAAGTAAAGCGTACAAGAAAACAAAAATTGGTCATGGGCTTTATGGCCGGAGCCATGATTGCGCTGGCATACATACCCATGATCAAATTCATTGATATGTTTGGGAGTCATGTTGGAACCCTAATGGGCGCTTTGTTTTTTCCAATAGGATTGATCTTGGTTTTATACATGGGTGGGGAATTGGTCTCAGGTAATATGACCGTTGTTGGGATTGGTTTCTTAAAAAAAGAAGTCACTTTCTTAGAGATGATTAAAAACTGGATTGATATTTTTATAGGAAATACACTGGGGGTTATTTTTGCGGTTGTGGTCTTGGGTTATGGATCGGGTATATTGACCAGTTTAATCCCTACCCTTGAAACCATGGCCCAAGGAAAGCTATCAACAACCCCACTCCAAGCACTGCTTTCAGGCATTGGATGTAACTGGTTTGTGGGTTTGGGTGTGTTGTTTTTCTACAAATACAAGGAAGGTGTTGTTCAGTTTTTAGGGATTTACCTTTCTGTAGCTATTTTTGTGGTCATTGGTTTTCAACACTGTGTGGCCAATTTGGCAATTTTTGTTTTGCCATTGTTGCTGAAAACTGTGCTTCTTAAATCTGTACTGCTCAATGTCGGTATGGTTACTTTGGGTAATATTTTTGGAGGCGTGATTTTTGTGGGATTGTTCAATACCACGACTTCACAAGTTTAAGACTATGAACTTTTAAGTTTTTTCGCTATAATAGATGGGGACAAAAAGGAGTGGATCTATGACAAACGTCATCAAAATCGAAGGCGGACATAAATTGAATGGTGAAGTAACCATCAGTAGCGCCAAAAATGCGACCGTTGCATTGATACCAGCTGCAATTTTAGCGGATAAAAGTGTAGTAGATATCTATGGTGTACCCCGCATTAAAGATGTAAAATCATTAAAAGTATTATTAAAGGAATTGGGTGTTAAAGCCAATTTTGAAACTGAAGACCATCTTGTATTGGATACAACGCATATGAAGAATATCGTTTTAGACCATGAAGAGGTGTCAAATCTTAGAGCATCATATTATTTTATGGGTGCACTCTTGGGTAAATATAAAGAAGTTAAAATGCAGATGCCTGGTGGCTGTAACTTGGGTCCCCGTCCCATTGACCTTCACTTAAAGGGGTTTGAAGCCTTAGGTGCGACTGTGAATTATACGCAAGGTTATTATGATATTAAAGCCGATAAGTTGGTGGGTTCTAAGGTATATTTAGACATTGCCTCAGTAGGAGCAACCATCAATATCATGATGGCTGCTACCAAAGCAGAAGGTAGAACCGTTATTGAAAACGCAGCGAAAGAACCTGAAATCATTGATATTGCAACATTTTTAAATAAAATGGGTGCTGTGATCAGGGGTGCAGGGACTTCTGTCATAACCATTGATGGTGTGGATACTTTACAAGGATCTACCCATGAAATTATTCCAGATAGAATTGAAGCTGGAACTTATATTGTGATGGCAGCTGCCATGGGTGAAGTCGTTAGAATTAACAATATCATCCCCCTTCACTTAGAGGCTTTAACTTCTAAGCTCATTGAGATGGGTGTGGATATTGAAATGGGAACTGATTTTGCGATTGTGCGCGGTGGTAACCCCTTGAAAGCCATTGATATTCAAACGTTGCCTTATCCAGGATTTGCCACAGATCTACAACAACCTTTGACAACTTTATTAACACAAGCCAAAGGGAGATCTTCAATTCGTGAAACCATTTATACAGAACGATTTAAACACATTCATGAGCTAAAGAAAATGGGTGGCAAACTGGAAAGCAATTCTCCAACTGCCATCATTGATGGTCCAACGCCTTTAGTGGGAACCAAAGTAACCGCAACGGATTTAAGATGTGGTGCTGCTTTAGTGGTCGCGGGTTTGATTGCGCAAGGTGTCACTGAGATTGATGAGATTTATCACATTGATCGTGGGTATGATAAGTTGGATGAAAAACTGAATGCATTGGGTGCCAAGATATGGAGAGAGCCCAAAGCCTCTTATTAAAACTTTGTGAAGAAATCTACAAATTTAACAGAATTCCGTTAAAAGTATGTGATTTCTTCTTTTTTTTGTATTAAAGCAATCTGTATGCCCTTTCATAAAATAATTTAAAGTTTGAACGAAACCGGTTTATGTTAACATATAACTGTACAAAAGGAGATGGATACTATGGCAAAACATTGGGAAGGATTTAAGTCTGGCGTTTGGCAAGACGAAATCAATGTTAGAGACTTCATTCAACATAACTATACACCTTATGAAGGAGACGACAGTTTCTTAGAGGGCATCAGTGATAATACGAAGCTACTTTGGGATAAATGTTTGGATCTTTTAAAAGAGGAAGTTAAAGTTCGCGTATTGGATATTGAAATGGACGCAATTTCTGGTATTAATAATTTTGCGCCTGGATATATCGATAAAGAACACGAAGAAATTGTAGGGCTTCAAACTGATGCGCCATTGAAACGTATCATCAACCCTTATGGTGGTATTCGTTTGGTTGACTCAATTTTGGATATTTATAATCGTAAATTGGATCCAAAAACCAGTGAGTTCTTCCATAAATACACAAAAACACATAACCAAGGTGTGTTCGATGCTTATACACCTGAAATTAGACGTGCGAGAAGTACCGGTTTAATTACAGGATTACCAGATGCTTATGGTCGTGGTCGTATTATTGGTGACTACCGTCGTATTGCACTTTATGGTGTCGATTACCTAATTGAAGAAAAGAAAAAAGACTTAGAAACACTCAGACCTATCACAGCTGAAACCATTCAATTAAGAGAAGAAGTCAGTGACCAAATTCATGCCTTAGGTGAAATTAAAGCCATGGCAAAAGGATATGGATTCGATATTTCTGTACCTGCAATGAATGCACAAGAAGCCATCCAATGGTTATACTTTGGATACTTAGCTGCTGTTAAGGAAAACAATGGTGCTGCAATGAGTTTGGGTCGTACATCCACATTCTTGGATATTTATATTCAAAGAGATTTGGAAAGCGGCTTAATTGATGAAAAACAAGCACAAGCTTATATTGATCAATTTATTATGAAATTGCGTTTGGTACGTCACTTACGTACACCTGAATATGATGACCTCTTTGCTGGAGACCCAACATGGGTTACAGAATCAATGGGTGGTATGGGACAAGATGGTCGTCCACTTGTAACAAAGAACTCATTCAGATACTTACATACACTCACAAACTTAGGACCTGCACCTGAACCAAACATGACGGTACTATGGTCAGAAGATTTACCACTTGGATTTAAACAATATGCTGCCAAGATGTCCATTGAGACCGGTGCACTTCAATATGAAAATGATGACGTTATGCGTCCTTCATTTGGAGATGACTATGGTATTGCTTGTTGTGTAAGTGCCATGACCATTGGTAAACAAATGCAATACTTCGGAGCCCGTGCAAACGTGGCGAAAGCATTGCTCTATGCCATTAATGGTGGTATTGATGAAATGCGTGAAATGAAAGTACTAGAAGGTTATGAAATCATGACTGATGCAGTCTTGGACTACGATAAAGTCATGAATGCATTTGATTTAGTCTTAAAAGATCTTGCAGAAGTCTATGTAGATTCCATGAATATCATCCACTTTATGCATGATAAATATGCTTATGAAAAGAGTCAAATGGCCCTTCATGATACACATGTTGAAAGATTGATGGCCTTTGGTATTGCAGGACTTTCAGTAGCTGCAGACTCATTATCCGCAATTAAATATGCAGAAGTTAAACCAATTCGAAATGAAAATGGTATTGCGGTTGATTTTGAAATCAATGGTGAATATCCTCAATATGGAAATGATGATGACCGTGTTGACAGTATTGCGGTTGATCTTGTTGAACGTTTCTTCCGTTATATCCAAAGTAATCCAATTATCAGAAATGCAAAACATACACTCTCAATCTTAACCATTACATCTAATGTTGTTTATGGTAAGAAGACAGGTTCAACACCTGATGGTCGTATTAAAGGTGAAGCCTTTGCTCCTGGAGCAAACCCAATGCATGGACGTGATAAATCAGGTGCGCTTGCGTCATTGAACTCAGTGGCTAAGATTCCTTATTGCGGAACATGTGAAGATGGTGTTTCAAATACATTCAGTATCGTACCAGGCGTACTTGGTAAGAGTGAAGAAGAACAAGTGAATAACTTGGTCGGTGTTATGGATGGATACTTCACACAAGATGCACACCACTTAAACGTTAACGTTTTAAACCGTGAAAAATTAATTGATGCAATGAAGCATCCAGAAAAATATCCACAACTCACCATTCGTGTGTCTGGATATGCCGTAAACTTTATACGTCTTTCAGAAGAACAACAAAAAGAAGTTATCAGTAGAACATTCCATGACACTATCTAATCGTGATCAAGTTGGGTATGTTAGAAAACTAGAATCAATGGGTATG
The DNA here is from genome assembly GCA_947631935.1 of uncultured Erysipelothrix sp. Taxonomy (GTDB): domain Bacteria; phylum Bacillota_I; class Bacilli_A; order Erysipelotrichales; family Erysipelotrichaceae; genus Erysipelothrix. The sequence goes on along the minus strand of CANRNG010000001.1, from coordinate 60,007 downwards.
GTGGACGGTCCGGGAATTAGAACCATCGCGTTTCTTTCCGGATGTCCACTCCGTTGTAAATTCTGCCATAACCCAGATATGTGGGGGCATGTTCCCGAAGACCAAACTACGGTAGAAGAACTCGTCGCCAAGTTAAAGCGATTCAAACCCTATTATAAAGATACGGGTGGCGTCACTTTCTGTGGAGGCGAACCACTTAACCAACCTGAATTTCTTTATGAAGCCATGAAGGCATGTCATGAAGAAGGGATTTCAACAGTCCTAGATACCTCAGGATTTGGTAGACCAGATAGTTTTGAAAAGATTTTATCCGTAACTGACCTAATTCTATATGATATTAAAGGGTTGGTGGATGAAAAATATCGTGCCATGACTGGTGTTCCAATTAAGGTTACCCAAACATTCTTGGACAAAGCCCAAGCAATGGATGTCACCATTTGGATTCGTATTGTAATTGTGCCAGGTTTCCATGATTCTTATGAATATATGGATGAACTTGCAGCATACATTGCACCTTTAAAAAACATTGAACGGATTGAACTCTTACCTTATCATACGATGGGTGTCAATAAGTACGATGTGATTGATATGGAATATCCTTTAGCAGGTGTTCCTGCCATGAATAAGGATTTGACCATGGACTTCCAAAACTATTTAAAAAATAAAGTTGAAGAAATTAGAGGCGTTGCTTAAGCAATGTCTCTTTTTGTTTGTATCAACACCATTTAAACGAAGAAAACTTACCATTTAATCAAAAAACATACAATTTAATCAATATTTACTCAAAAAATAAAATTGTGCTTTATAATAACTCGGAGGCTCACTGATAAAGATGCGCCCCAATGATTGTAGTGAAATATAAAAACACTACTTTTCGGTAAATGGAAGGAGGATTTCGAAATGGAATTAGTATTACCGTTGAATTATGTTGAATTAGAATAAGGGAAATGATGAACTTACATAGGGTTGATAGAGGATTGGACACTTAAATTTTCGTAGTTTTCTAAATTTTTTAGCTTTTCTTTGTCCTATAGTTTCTTTAATCTCTTTAGGGAGGATTTTGTTAATGGATAAACAACAAAAATGCGAGATGGATGAAGTTGTAAAATTAATTAACATATCAACAATATCTTTAATTGCTTTTGGAGTTCTTTGTATGTTTTTAATATTTAGTAACATTAATAAATCCTTTACTGAGCAATGCATTATTCAAATTAGCGGTTATCATTTACCTGAAGATGACGGTTGTGCTAATATTAAATAATATTTTCTATAAACTACATTGAATAAGTGAGCGGATCAGAAATGATAACATTAAAATATTTGGAAAAAAATTATTGTGAGAAGTAATAGAGCAAAATCACTATTTTGAAGGAAGTAGTATATGATGTTGAAGATGCTTTAAAACTATCATGAGTGTATATTAGAAAAGAGGAATATAAAATGAAAAAGAATTTGATTAGAATTGCTGTTTTGACTATGGTAATAACAATGCTCTCACCATTAATGATGGTTAAGGCTGATGAAGTTGAAGTAGAGTATTGGGAAGATATTATTTTTATTGAGAATAAAATGAATGAACTATTAAATGAAAACCCTGAGATTGACGATGAAAGATTGAATGAATTACTTATTGTGTATTTAAAGTCTGAAGAGTTTGTGCAAGACAAGTACTATAGTGGTTTAGTAACGTTTTCTTATCTTCCTCAAAAATATCAGGCATTAAATAGTGAAGAGAAGAAACTAGCTGTAGCACATCCGCTTCAAGCTGCAAAAGTGTATAATGCTAGTCAGAAGGCGGAATCAGAAACCAAAAAGCATTGGGGAAGAAACGGACTTAATGACAATAGTGATGCATTTAGACACTGTATATGGAATATGTTTATGACAATTGATATTGGGGCAGTAGCAGCAGAAAAGTGGGCTACTGCACATGAATATAATTCTAGCAATTCACTTGAAAAGACTATGGATTTATACAATAATAGAATCGGTAGACTGAATACGCCAACACCACAGGATGTTTATACTAGTTACCCAATAATGCTTCTTCCAGAACTAGCGGTTCAAAGAAGTTTAAGTTTGACAAAAAATGGATCACTTCGTAGAATTGTTAATGGGAAAATAGTTGCCACTAATTCAGTAAAATAGTGTTGTTTTTCTAGGGATTTGGCTTAATAAAAAAGAAAGAAGTATTATCTATGAAAAAAAATAAAAAAATTATTCTTTTGTCGTTGTTGTTGGCCGCTGTTATTTTTGTAAATTTATATCTAAACTTTTTAACATCTTTTGGTTTTGTTATGAAATTCTTCGATGGGACTGAACAGCTTGATATAAATGAAGTTATTGATATGTATAACGATACATTAAAAAGAAAACTGATATTAACCATCCTGTCACTTTTAGTAGTGGGTATACCGTCTTTAGTTACGATTTATAAACTTACTAAGACAGAGAAAACTTCTTGAATAGAAATTTGAGTACTTGTAAGTGCTAATCGTGCATTTACAATAGGTCTCATCTTAGGATGGGACTTTTTTCATTGAAGTATTATTCTCTTGCTTGGTCAGTAAGTTTTCGTTTTGATTATAGAAAAAGCAAATTATTCATAGTAATCGTGGGTCAAACTATACATAAAAAATATTTAGGAGTTTGTGGTGGAGCATTGACTCCAATGTATTCTAGAAATTAGGAATCGACCAATAATTATGAAAAACAATATAGATTATCCGATTCGGGTTGAACCTTAAAGTTTACATCTCTATTTACCTGACATAGTATCATCATCTCTTAAGTAAAGAAGGAGGGCAATCAAGATTGGAAGCGGCTCTTAATAAAGCGGTTTTTTACGACCACAATTCCTTGGTATAATGACAACTTATAGGGTATAATAGTATATGTTAAAAAGGAGGCTGAAATTGATGAAACCAGAAAATAATTACTATATAACAACCGCGATTGCGTATACTTCAGCCAAACCCCATATTGGTAATGTTTATGAAATTGTATTAACTGATAGTATTGCACGCTTCAAACGTGCTCAAGGATACAATGTTTATTTCCAAACAGGAACCGATGAGCATGGCCAAAAAATTGAAGAATACGCAAATAAAGCAAATAGAAAACCAAAAGAACACGTAGATGAGATTGCGGGTATCATCCGTAATATCTTTGATGATATGAATGTAAGTTATGATCACTTTATTCGTACAACCGATGATTATCACCAAAAACAAGTTCAAAAGGTATTTAAGAAACTCTATGACAAGGGTGATTTATATAAGGGAACCTACGAAGGTCTTTATTGTCAATCTTGTGAGGCTTATTATACCGAAAGTCAACTCCATGAAGAAGGCATCTGTCCTGTATGTGGGGCTAAATTAATTAAACAAGAAGAAGTCTGTTACTTCTTTAAGTTATCCACTTACCAAGAGCGTCTTGTGAAACATATCCAAGACAATCCACAATTTATTCAACCTGAATCTCGTAAAAATGAAATGATTCAAAACTTCTTGAAGGAACCACTCCATGATTTGGCGGTTTCAAGAACCTCGTTTTCTTGGGGGATTCCAGTAGATTTCGATCCTGAACACGTAGTGTATGTTTGGATTGATGCGCTCATTAACTATATTACAGGTTTGGGTTATGATGCGGATGGTGAACATGGTGAGAAATTCCATGAATTTTGGCCCGCCAATGTTCATATCATCGGAAAAGATATTTTAAGATTCCATACCATCTATTGGCCTATTTTATTAATGGCTTTAGATGTTGAACTTCCCCAACAAATCTTTGGTCACCCATGGCTTTTAATTGGTGATGGCAAGATGAGTAAATCCAAAGGAAATGTGGTTTATACAGACCAACTCGTGCCCGTCTTTGGGGTGGATGCGGTGCGTTATATCATGCTTCATGAAATGCCTTTTGAAAGAGATGGGCACATTACCCATGAATTGATGATTGAACGGATTAATACAGATTTGGCCAATATCACAGGTAACTTGGTGAATCGTACCATCGCGATGACCAATAAGTACTTCGGTGGCAGTTTATCTGTCAAAGATGTAAATGATGCTATGGACCAAGAGCTAATTGAGATGGCTTCAACTTTAAATGATAAGGTCAGTGCTTCAATGGATAAACTCAGAGTTCAAGATGCGATCAATCATATTATTACACTATTTAGAAGATGTAATAAATACATTGATGAAACAGAACCTTGGAATTTGGCGAAGGATGAAAACCAACAAGACCGACTTCAAACAGTACTCTACAACTTATTGGAAAGTATTCGTATTGGGGGTATCTTATTGGCGTCCTTTATTCCAGAAACTTCAGAAAAAATATTGAACCAACTTCAAACCAGTCATACTTCATTTGAGGATTCTAAAAACTTTGGTTTATTTGAGTTGAACCAAAAAGTAATTGAAAAACCAGAAGTGCTATTCAAACGTTTGGATGTAGAAGAGACTTTGGAACAATTCGTTAAAAAGGAAGCACCTTTCATTAAAGAAGAAGACATGATTTCTATTGAAGACTTTTCAAAAGTAGACATGAGAACAGGAGTTGTGCTAAGTGGTGAGAAACATCCCAAAGCAGATAAGCTCTATGTCTTACAAGTTCAAATTGGATCAGTAACACGTCAAATTGTGAGTGGTTTGGTGGGTCATTTCACGCTTGAAGATTTGATCGGCCGTTCTGTCGTGGTGGTGGCTAATCTTAAACCAGCCAACCTCAGAGGGGTTGAGTCTCAAGGTATGATTGTGGCTGCAAAAGATGATGAGACCATGGATCTTATCAGTGCACCCAATGTTAAATCAGGTACGAAATTAAGTTAATTTATAGCAAAAGAAAAGGGAGATTGACTCCCTTTTCCTATATTATTTTTTAATTTTATGCAACAAATCTTTAGCCTTGTCGCTACCTTCTTCATAGAGGTCTTCGGCCTTGTCTTTGACTTTACCGGCAATGTCTTTGGCTTTTTCTACGCCTTCTTCGATGATGTCTTCAGTTTTGTCTTTGACATCTTCAAATTTGTCCTTGCCTTCTTCAACCAAATCTTCGGCTTTATCTTTGGCTTTATTTAGTAAATCTTTCATTTAAAGATCCTCCTTTATAAATATATTATACGCTTTTTAAATTCTTTTAAAAGGAAAAGACACTGAAGCGATGCTAATTTCCAATGGGTACGAAAATCGAATCATTAATAATGAGATATTGGGATTCGTTGGGTAAGAAATGGGATCCCAATAATTTACCACGATACACATCAACACTATCTAGATTGGTATAGTTCTCATATTCATTATCCATATCTTCATAGCCACCATAATAGTGACCTACAGCAATGGCACCACAGAGATCGTTTTGTTTCTTGGTGGTTTGAAGGGCATAGGTTACCGTGGTATCGGCTTGAGGATTGGTGTAAAGTGTATCCAAGTATGCAACGGTTTCTTCAAATCTTTCATCAATGAACATATAATTTTGAGTGTTATATTCATAGCTGTCTCCATAATAACCATCAGGACGTGTTATGAAAGGAACCGTGTTATTCACAAGCTTGAACTCAAGAACATATTTCAAAGGTTTTGGATTTGAAGTAAGATCATCAATTGTAAGCTTGGCTAAATCGTTGAAGTAGTGGGTTATCAATGTTTCACGTATTTTTTCTACATCCGTCAGTCTTTGTTTTTGATCCATCACGTCATTGAAGATGGATAAATTTGATAATGAAATTTCTTGATTGACAACGGGGTTAATATATTCCTGGTAACCTTGTGTTAAGAGCAAGACTTTGAAGTCTATCAAAAGTTCATGTGGAACTGAGATTTCATAATCACGAGACTGCCCATTTTTTAAGTTATAGGTGAAGGATAAGAGTTTTGGAGATGATTGGATTAAACAAGGATTGTTTTCAATCAAAAGACCACTCATATCACCCGTTCTTAAGAAGGTTTTTTCTCTTTTAACTTTTTCGTTAATGGATTTGTGTACCTTCACAAAAGTCTCAATAAATTCAGGGTCTTCAATTTTAACGTTATTATAACCATACATGTAGTCCGTGAAATTGATGAAAGGATGAATATTAAACATTGCAGAATCATTCATTTCAATGGATTGAATCGCATTTGCCTTAGGCACTTTCCATACCATCCCAAAAGCCTGGGTTTGAATCAAGGTCACAGACATTAAAGTGGTGGTAACCACAATTAAGGTAAAGTTACGAATGGTTTTGAGGAAGTACTTCGTGGATCTATTTTTAAAGATGCTGAGAATGGTGTATCCTACAAAACTTAAAATCACGGCCAGTAATATTGAATCCAGTGCGAAGAATGATTGGATCGAATATCCAGTTCTCATCCGAATTGCACTGAAGGCAGTATTAATTAAAATAAAGAGCAGTGCTGTAAATATGACTGTTATGATTGGGAAGTAGTATTTATTGGTGAAAGGTTCTTCAGAAGATTCTGATTTTAGCTTCACATATATATTCGTTTGAATAATCATAAAGATGATGTAAACTGCAATCCAATACAAGATCAGTTGTGTTGGGAATGTTTCTTGAATTAAGGCATGATAAATGGCATAAAGGGGTGTCATCCCTTTCAGAGTATCAAAGGATAAAAAACTTGACCCAAATAAGAAACTGGAAGAAAAGGCGGTGATGGTTAAGTAAATGAAGAAAGGCAATGCCAAGAAGATACCCAAATGTATGAAACCATCAATAAGTGTTCCTGTATTTAAAATAACAAAAGTGGATAAAGCTTGAATCATGATTGAGAAGACAAATAGTATGGTGATACCGGATAACATATCGATCGGTAAACTCACATAGTAATTGACTTCAGAGCCAAAAAACGAGCTATAGAGTAAGTGACCCAAAACATAATTTACAATCATGGGTATGGCTATCAAAATAATGCCAGTCAATACATGGGTTAAGAAGAGTGCACTTCTTTTAACAGGGAGTGCATGAAACACATCCACGGATTTCTTGGAATTTAAATAATTAAAGAGAATAAAAGGGGTCAAAATTGAAATAAAGACAACCATGGTTCCATAGGCTGTATTATAGTAAAAGCTTGGATTACGATAAAGAATACCATAGGAAGGGTCATAACCTGTATGGTTAATTTTTTCAATGATGACAGGTAATGGAAAGACTGCAAACATCAACAATCCAAAGATTAAGAAATAGAGATTGTTTTTTCTTAAGTTATATTTTAAAAATTTGATGTCTAGTAAATTTCTAAGCATGTTCCTTTTCCTCCGTTTCATAAATGAAGATTTCTTCTAAAGATACAGATCCTTTTTCAAGTACCGTGGGGTTCAGTGCTTTCAGACTCGCTTCAATTTCTTCTGCGTTTCCTTTGGTAATGACTGTAAAGATACGTTGTTCACCCGCAATATGAAGGGGATTTAAATCATTAATCCTGTTGATATCGAACGCTTCTTTAAATACCATTTGGAACTTATGATAGGTATCTTGCATATCATAGGTTGTTGCATCCATTTGTAGGGTGTTATTGTTGATTAAAACGATGTGATCACAAATATCTTCCAATTCTCTTAAGTTATGTGAAGAGATGACCACAATGGTCTCCTGTTCAGATATTTCCTGGGCAATATATTGTCTCAATTTGAAGCGCATTCTTGGATCTAAACCATCAAAGGCTTCATCTAAAAGTAAAATTTCTGGTTTACATGACAAGGCTAAAATCAACATAACCTGCCGTTTCATCCCTTTTGAGAATGCATTGATTTTGGCATGGTGATCAAGCTCAAAATCTTCCAGCAAGCTGTGGTAGGTTTGAAGATCGAAGTTGGGGTAAAAGCGTTGATAAAACTTACGCATGTCTTCAATGGTTGATTGGGGGAAGAAGAATGGATCATCTCCCAAAAAGAAGATTTTCTCTTTGGCCACAGGGTTATCAAAGACATTTTCTTTGTCCACAAAGACTGTCCCCGCATCGGCTTCTAAGACACCTGAGATGAGTCTTAAGAGGGTTGATTTACCTGAACCATTGGGTCCAACCAAACCATAGCAGTGATTGGGGGTGAGTTTCCAGTTAATATTATCCAAAACTACCTTATCCCCAAAACTCTTTTTGACGCTATTGAATGAAATCATTTGAATGCCTCCTTAATGTAGTGGGTAATGTCTTCTACAGTATCACCCAGTTGCATAATGCTGTCAACGGATTGATTCAGCTCCTGATATGCGTTGTCTAATAAGCTATTTAGGCCTTTTTGTTCGGCTTTCACAAAGAAACCAAGCCCTTTTTTCGAATAAATTAAGTTTTGCTTCTCACATACATCATAGGCTTTCACCACAGTATTGGGATTGATTCCCAAATCCTTGGCAAGGCTTCTAACGGAAGGGAGTTGATCATGGGGTTCCAAGATCTCATAAGCGATGAGTCGTCCAATCTCCTGAACAATTTGTTCAAATATTGGGAGTGCGCTATTACTACTGATATGGATCATATTACCACCCTTTCTGTACTATCTACACTAATACAGTAACACGACCGTACTATCTACGTCAACAATTATAATTTATATTATAATCTTTGGTCTTTGGGGGTGTATTTAATTATGTGGAAAATACTTGATTTTTTTTAGCAAAGTGCAAGAGAAGATGCCTGAAATATGATAGAATGCTAACGGAGGCGATCATATGTATGATGTATTAATAGTCGGTGGCGGTCACGCCGGAGTAGAAGCGGCCCTTGCTGCAGCAAGAATGAAGCAGAAAACAGCGCTTTTTACGATGAATATAGACCGTATCGCGACCATGCCTTGTAATCCATCCATTGGCGGCCCTGCTAAGGGAATCGTGGTAAGAGAGATTGAGGCCCTGGGTGGCGTAATGGGAAAAATTGCGGATAAAACAGCCCTTCAGTTTAGAATGTTAAACTCTTCAAAGGGACCGGGTGTCCGTTCTTTAAGAGTGCAATCCGACAAAATAGAGTATTCAAAAGCAATGCGCGATGCTGTGGTCAATGAACCAGGCGTTGAGATTGTTCAAAAAATGGTAAAAGAAATTGTAGTTGAAGATGGTGTTTGTATTGGAATCCATACGATGGATGGTGCGTTTATTGCGTCTAAGACTGTCATCATTACTTCAGGAACCTATATGAGTTCGAAAATTTTAGTATCAGACAGTGTAAAAAATGAAGGTCCCGATGGGGATCCAACCACCAATACCCTGTCAGATTCGTTGCGTCAATATGGACTAAAGACGATGAGACTTAAAACAGGAACACCTGCGCGTGTTTATACAAATTCCATTGATTTTTCTAAAACTGAAATTCAACCTGGAGATGACAATCCTTATTTATTCAGCAACAATACACCCAGAAGTGAAATTATAAAAGACCAGTATTCGTGTTATTTAACCCACACCAATGCGATAACACATAATATTATTATTGAGAATTTAAATCTATCGGCCATGTATGCAGGTAAGGTAGAAGGTGTTGGGGCACGTTATTGTCCTTCAATTGAAGATAAGATTGTACGTTTCTCTGATAAGGAACGTCACCAAATCTTCTTGGAGCCGGAATCTGCCCACTTAGACACAACCTATGTTCAAGGTTTATCTTCTTCTTTACCCGAAGATGTTCAGGATCAAATTTTACGTACAATTCCTGGTTTAAAAGATTGTGTGGTTCAAAAGTATGGTTATGCGATTGAATATGATGCGGTAGATCCCATTCAATTACATCCAAGCTTGGAAGTCATGAAGATTCCACATCTTTTTACAGCCGGTCAAATTAATGGGACCTCAGGCTATGAAGAGGCAGCAGGCCAAGGCATTATGGCAGGCATCAATGCTTCTTTAAAAGCAATGGGCAAGGATCCCTTTGTGTTGGGAAGAGAAGAAGCTTATATTGGGGTTATGCTTGATGACCTTGTAACCAAGGGAACTCAAGAGCCCTATCGTTTGTTGACATCACGTGCAGAATACCGTCTTTTATTGAGACATGACAATGCTTATCGTAGATTATCTGGATATGCACATGAAATGGGCTTAATTTCTGATGCAGATTATGAGATAATAGAAGCAGATATCCAAAAGATTGATAACTTCATTGAACACATTAAAACAATCAAGGTACCTCATACAGAGGCTATGAAAGTGTTCTTCGCGTCTAAGAACTCACCTTTTGAGGCCCATGATATCACGGTCTACGATGCTGTAAAGCGTCCTAAAGTCACTTTACAAGAGATGATTGACTTGATGGATTTAGACTTAGATGATCACTTGGTTTACCAAACAGAAGTTGAAATCAAATATGAAGGCTATATTCAAAAAGCCATTCGTGAAGCTGAAAAGTTGCAATCTATGGATAAAATTAAGTTGCCAGAAAACATTGATTATGAAAATATCCCAAACCTTTCATTAGAAGGTAGACAAAAGCTGGGTCAAATTAGACCCCAAACAATGGGACAAGCTTCAAGAATTTCAGGAGTTTATCCTTCAGATATTTCTATTTTGGCAATGGTATTGAAAACTAAGGAGGCCTAGGCATGCGAATTGGAGTTATTGGTACAGGAAGTATTGTGTTTGCGTTTATTGAAAGCGCAAGATTGGTTGAGGGTGTATCGTTTGAGGCGGTTTATTCTAGAAGACAAGAAACTGGGGATAAATTTGCGAGCGCAAATAGAATTGAGAAAGTTTATACAGATATAGATTTGTTGCTTCAAGATTCATCGTTGGATACCATTTATGTGGCTTCTCCCAATAGCCTACACTTTGCGCACGCAAAGGCTGCATTAAATGCAGGAAAACATGTATTACTCGAGAAACCTTTTTCAGGGAATGTAGAACGTGCTGAAGAATTAATTGCACTTTCAAAAGAAAAAGGCCTTTTCTTGTTTGAGACCATTTGTAATATCCATATGCCCCATATGGAATACATTAAACGTCGCATCCAAGAGTTGGGTCAATTGCGCTTGATTCAATGTAACTACAGTCAATATTCAAGTCGCTATGATGCGCTTTTGGCTGGAGAAACCCCCAATGTCTTCAATCCTGAATTTTCAGGAGGGGCCTTGGCGGATTTAAATATCTATAACATTCATTTTACCGTTTATCTATTTGGGGTACCTAAGGAAATTCACTACTTTGCGAATTTACATACCAATGGTATTGATACTTCGGGTATCTTAATTTTGGATTATGGTAAATTTAAGGCAACCTTAAGTGCTGCTAAAGATTCTGCTTCTTATAATGTGGGTCAAATCCAAGGAGAAACAGGTCATATTACCATCCCCAACGGCGTGGCAAGTATTGAATCTGTGACCTTGGTCAGTGAGGGTACTAAAAAAGAAGTGGTTGAACAAGACAAACCCAGACTTTACTATCAAGTGGAAGTCTTTAAAGCAATGGTGGATAATCATGACTTTGCGCTTCGCGATAAATTCTTAGATCACAGTTTGAACGTGGTTAAAGTTGCGAAAACCGCGCTTAAACAAGTTGGATTGGATTTTGAGTATTAATGAGTGGCATTGATAAATTAAAGAGTTTGAATCTTAATTTAAATTTAAAACAATTCGAAATCTACAAGAACCACATTCAAGAAATCAATAAAGTGTTAAATTTAACAGCCATTGATGATGAAGAAGGCATTTATCTGAAGCATTTTTATGATTCGCTTCTGATCGAGAAATACTTAAAGAAAGACAGCACGCTTTGCGATATAGGCAGTGGTGCTGGTTTTCCTGGGCTGGTGATTGCGATCGCAAGACCCGATATTTCGGTAACCTTAATTGAACCTACTTTAAAACGTTGTAATTTTTTAAATGAAGTGATTGCGATGTTGGGTTTAAAGAATGTGGTTGTTTTAAATGCGCGTGCCGAGGAAGCGGTTATTGATCTAAGGGAGTCTTTTGATGTTGTAACCGCAAGGGCTGTGGCTTATTTGGATGTTTTAAGCGAGCTTTGTATTCCTTTTGTAAAAATGGGTGGCTATTTCATTGCGATGAAAGGGGCCAAGGGATTGGAAGAACTTGAAGTTTCTAAAATTGCGATTGAAAAGCTGGGTGCTGTGATTGTTGAAGTTGAAACGCTGGTTGAAGACGAACTTGGCGAACGCATAAACCTATTAATCGAAAAAACAAAGAAGACACCCCTTAAATATCCACGTAATTATGGTAGAATAAAGAAGACACCATTATCAGGGAGGAAAAATGTCTGAACATAAAATAATACCGATAGAAAAAATCTCTGTGAACCCTTATCAACCCAGGACAGAATTCGATGAGGGTCGTTTGTTAGAATTGGCACAATCCATTAAGGAAAACGGACTGATTCAACCTGTGGTAGTGCGCGAAACGGACACAAACACTTATGAAATTATTGCGGGGGAGCGTAGATATCGCGCAATGTTGATGATTGGGTATATTGATGTACCTTGTATTGTCACCAAAGCATCAGATGAAGCCAGTGCTTCCATTGCGTTGATTGAGAATATTCAAAGAGAAGATTTAAATACGGTGGAAGAGGCGTATGCGTATCGGCAAATTCTAGAAAATCAAAATATTACGCAAAAAATGTTGGCTCAAAAAATTGGGAAGTCTCAGTCTTTTGTGGCCAATAAGATCCGTTTGCTTGAATTACCTGAAAGAGCGCTTTCGACTTTGGCGAATGGTAAAATTACGGAGCGTCATGCAAGAGCCTTATTAACAGTCGAAAAAGATGAAGTAGATGGGGTCTTGGATAAAATATTAAATCAGAAATTAAATGTGAGTCAAACAGAGCGTTTGATTCAAAAACCAAAGAAAACAAAGAAACCAAGTATAAAAGGTATTTCTCAAAACATTCGAATTGGGATCAATACCATTAAAGAGTCTGTTTTAATGATCGAACAAACCGGCATTAAAGTAGAACAAACCATTGAAGAAACGGAAGATGACGTGGTGATGACCCTTCGTTTTCCAAAATAGAAAAAGGAAGTGACGTCACGTGGGAAAAATTATTGCGATTGCGAATCAAAAAGGAGGCGTAGGTAAAACTACGACCAGTGTCAATTTGGCAGCAGGGCTGGCTTATATGGGCCAAAAAGTTTTGTTGATTGACCTTGATCCTCAAGGTAATGCGACTCAAGGGGTGGGTGCTGACAAATCAGATTTTAAATACAGTTCCTATAATTTGTTGTTGGATGATGTGCAAGTCAAAGACGTTGCATTGAAACGCAATACCCCACCGATACATGTAATTCCTGCGAGTATTGATTTGGCAGGAGCCGATTTGGAAATGGTTGAATTCAAAGTGGGTCGAGAGCGTTTGTTGAAAAATAAACTCTTAACCATCAAAGATGAATACGATTTTATTTTAATCGATTGTCCCCCTTCTTTGGGACTCTTAAACACCAACGCATTGACCGCTTCTGATTCAGTGATTATTCCAGTTCAAAGTGAATACTATGCGCTTGAAGGTTTGACACAACTCTTATCAACCATTCGTTTGGTTCAAAAGTTGTTCAATCCCGATTTAAAAATTGAAGGTGTCTTATTAACCATGCTTGACTTACGCACAAGGCTTTCAATTGAAGTGCAACAAGAAGTGCGTCGATATTTTAAAGAACGTGTTTACAAGAGTAATATACCGAGAAACGTTAAATTATCAGAAGCACCTTCTCGTGGTCAGTCTATTTTTGAATATGACCGTAAATCTGAAGGTGCAAAAGCATATTGGTCACTTTCAAAAGAAGTACTAAAGAGAAATGGGAAAGAGGTGAAGTTAGATGGCAGATCGTAATCGTTTGGGAAAAGGCCTTGGCGCAATCTTTGGGGATGGTGTTGAGGATGTTCTTGAAGAGATTCAAAAAGGATCCCATGAAGCTTATGGTGGTGTAAAAACCAAACTATCTGTAAATGATATCCGTACCAACCCGTACCAACCCCGTCGTATCTTTGATGAAGAAAAACTCAATGAGTTGGCAGAATCACTGAAACAACATGGTTTATTTACCCCAATCTTAGTGAGAGAAAGTGTCAAAGGCTATGAACTTGTGGCAGGTGAACGTCGTTTACGGGCAGCTAAAATTGCTGGATTTGCTGAAATTGATGTCATAATTGTGTCCTTTGATGACGAACAAATGATGGAAATTGCGATTGTTGAAAACATTCAACGTGAAGACCTCAACGTTTTAGAAGAAGCACAAGGGTATCAAACCTTAATTAAAAACTTAAAACTAACCCAAGAAGAAGCGGCAAAACGGGTCAATAAGTCCCGTAGCCACATCACAAACCTATTGCGTTTATTAAAATTGCCAGATTCAGTCCAAGAAATGGTGCTTGAAAATAAGTTAACCATGGGACATGTAAGACCTTTGGTAAGTCTAGAAGACCCTATGGAAATTGAATCGTATGCACAAAAAATTTATGATCGTAAACTCAATGTGCGTGAAACAGAAAAGCTAATTAAAGATAAAGATCAACCCCAATCCGCGAAAAAATCTCGTATTAAGCGTCGTGAGTATGCGTATGCAGAGCGTCTTTTTGAGGATAAACTCCAAACAAGAACCACCATTGATGATAAACGTATTGTGATATCATTCGAGGATGATGATGATTTGAATCGTATATTAGAAGCACTATCACTCATAGATTAGGAGCCATATTATGATCTTAGCATTTACAGGCGCTGGGATTTCTCGTGATTCTGGAATTGCAACCTTTATGGAACAACCAGAAGTTAGAGAGCGTCTTTATAGAAGCTACGCCAAGAAACACCCCAAAGCCTATATCAATACACTTAGAAATTTAAACCAGGTCATTCAAATTGCAGAACCCAATGATGCCCATCGGGCACTCTTTGAGTATGGGGTTCCTGTTATTACCATGAATATTGATGGTCTTCATGAAAAAGCAGGAAGTAAGCCCTTAACACTTCATGGTGTTATGCCAAATGAAGCTGAAATGTCGACTGCGGATACATTGGTGGGTAAACCTGTTCTTTATGGTGATCCTGCACCCAATTATCAAGTGGCCATGCAAGAGGTATCCAAACTTAAAGAAGGTGATATCTTCTTGGTTATTGGCGCATCTTTTCATACCGGGATTGCGGTTGAATTGCGCAACTATGCAACCTACATGGGTGCTGAAGTCATTGAAATTCAAGCACACGCAAAAATTGAGGTTCGTAAAACACTAGAAAGATTAAAGTTAGAAGGTAGACTATGAATTTAAAACAAATTGTGGGGATTGAAGCTGCAAGCTATGTTGAAGATGGCATGGTTGTGGGTTTGGGAACAGGCTCAACTGCCTATTACATGATTGAAGAATTGGGTAGAAGAGTTAAAGAAGAGGGACTGGATATCGTGGGAGTTCCCACTTCAACCCGTTCCAAAGAACAAGCTATTGCCTTGAATATTCCTCTGAAAGACATCAATGAGATTCCTTATGTGGACATTGTGATTGATGGTGCAGATGAGTTCAATGATGATTTGGATGGTATTAAAGGCGGTGGGGGTGCACTTTTATTTGAAAAAGTGGTCGCCAACATGTCTAAAAAAGTCATCTGGATTGTGGATGATTCAAAGCATGTTGAACATTTGGGTGGATTTCCACTTCCGGTTGAAGTCATTCCTTTTGGAAGCCAAGCCGTCTATGTTGAGTTGGCAGTTAAAGGATACCGTCCTGAATGGCGTATGCAAGGCCAAGAAAAATATAAGACAGATTCTGGCAACTATATCTTGGATCTCAATATGCATAAGATTCCAGATGTCCATGCACTGGCCAAGGAACTTAAAGCCATGGTTGGGGTTGTGGAACATGGATTGTTTATTGACATGTGTGATTTAGTCATAAAAGCAACCCAAAATGGGATAGAAAAAATCGAAAAGTAGGGCCAAGGTCTTACTTTTTTACTAAATGAATATAGAAGAGGTGAATCCATGAGTTATCATTTAAAAGATACCATCGCAGCCATCATTACCGCACTTTCTGAAAGTGCCATCTCAGTCATACGATTGAGTGGGGATGATGCGATTGAAATTGCAGATAAACTCTTTTCAAAAGATTTATTAAAAAGAAAAAGCCACACTGTAACCTATGGCCATATCATTGATCCTGTTGATAAAGCGGTGATTGATGAAGTTTTATTGACGGTCTATAGAGCCCCTAAAACCTATACTCGTGAAGATATCGTCGAGATCAGTTGTCATGGTGGGGTTTTGGTGACTAAAAAAGTATTGGAACTGGTTTTAAGTGCAGGGGCACGTATGGCCACCAATGGAGAATTTACACAACGCGCCTTCTTAAATGGCCGGATTGATTTAACCCAAGCAGATTCTGTGATGGATCTAATCCGTTCAGAAAATGATTTTGCCAGAGAACTTGCGATTTCAGGTGTCCAAGGTAATATTAAAGAGCTCATTACCCCCTATCTTGATCGTCTTTTAGAAATACTTGCGACCATTGAAGTGAACATTGATTACCCTGAGTATGATGATGTGGAAATGTTGACGCAAGCCTCTTTATTGCCCAGAACCATAGATCTACTTCATGATTTGGGCATCATCTTAAAAGAATCAAAGAGTGGTCGCATCATGAAAGAGGGGGTTAAGACTGTTATTTTGGGAAAACCCAATGTGGGTAAATCCAGCATTTTAAATGTGCTCTTAAATGAAGATAAGGCTATTGTGACTGACATTGCAGGTACGACTCGAGATTTGGTAGAAGGTTGGATTAAACTGGATAATGTGGCGCTGCATCTCATCGATACAGCTGGTCTAAGGGAAACTGGGGATAAGATTGAACAAATTGGAATTGAAAAGAGTCGCAAAGCCCTTGATGAAGCGGATTTGGTGATTATTGTTTTTGATGCATCAGAGAAAAGAGATGCAGAAGATTTAGAACTTTTAGAAAAAACAAAAGATAAGGAACGAATTATTGTCTATAATAAAGCCGACTTAATTCAAAAGCCGGATGAGGGTATCTATGTTTCTGCACTTGAAGGGGATGTTTCTTTTTTAACAGATAAAATAAACGCGATGTTTGCGGAACATACCCGTGCCTTAAAAACACCCACCCTCTCCAATGAACGTCATATTGCGGCTGTGAGATCCAGTTACTTATCCATGGAGCGCGCAATAGAAGCTTTAGAGATGGGAATTGAACTGGATTTGGTGACCATGGACCTCAATGAATCGTATCGTGAGTTGGCGTCTGTTATCATGCCGAAACAAGATATAGATATACTGGATGAAATATTCAGTCGTTTCTGTTTAGGAAAGTAGGAAGTATATGAAAACAGGTTGGATTGATACCCATGCCCATATTTTTGAAAGAGAAGATATAGTTGAGGTTAAGAAAAATGCGATAGCGCACGGTGTAACCAAGATTTGTGCGATATTGGGCTCACTCAATGAAGTGGAGGCTGCTTTTGAGCTTGCGGGGGATGATGATTTCTTTGATTTTGCGATTGGCGTACACCCTGGATCAGTTAAACATATTGATATGCAAGAATTAAACGAAATGATGGCTTATGCGAAGTCACCCAAAGTAAAATTTATAGGTGAGATTGGCTTGGATTACTACTGGGATGAAAGTTATAAAGACCTTCAAAAAGAAATCTTTGTCCACCAAATTCAAGTCGCCAATGAATTAAACCTCCCCATTTCCATTCATATGCGGGATTCATCCGATGACGTCTATGATATTTTAAAGAAATACCCCGTCAATCGCAAAGGCATTGCGCATTGTTTTACTGAAGATGTAAAGAGTGCCAGACGTTTTGTGGATATGGGTTATTACATTGGGGTGGGGGGTATTGTGACGTTTAAAAATGGTGAAAACGTACAAAATCTTGTAACAAACTTACCTGAAACAGTTTTACTAACTGAAACAGATTCGCCTTATTTAACCCCCCATCCTTTTCGGGGTAAGAAAAATCAACCGGCTTATGTTTCTTATGTAGGTAAGGAAATTGCGAAGTTAAAGGACATGAACGATGAAGCCGTTCAAGCTTTAATTTATGAAAACTATCGGAGGTTAACCCATGAGTAAAACATGTTTTTTCACCAGCAGTATGATGACCACTGTAGATGTGAATGAAGAAAGTATCCCTACGCGTATTGCGAACACCAATCAATTTCTAGATAGACTCCAAGCAGTTTGGCCCCATCAAGCGAACGTTTTGATGATCAGCTCATCCCCTTTGGCCTATGAAATTAACGATTATTACAGAGATATCTATAAAGTATCCTTTCAACTGAGTGATTTAAGTTATCATGCTATTGATGTCTTGGATGCACGAACAGATTATGACATCCATGATTATGATGTTTTGATTTTGGCAGGAGGTCATGTCCCCACTCAAAATGAATATTTTAAAAAAATAAACTTAAAAGAAACCATCCACCCTTACCAAGGTATCATTGTGGGTATTTCTGCTGGCAGTATGAATGCAGCGGATATTGTTTATGCAATGGCTGAAGAAGTGGGTGAAGCTCTCGCTTCCAACAAACCCAATCTTCTTAAAGGGTTGGGTTTATTTGATAAAAGAATGGTGCCCCATGTCAATGAACTTGTGGGTCAAACATTGGATGGTTTGGATATCATGGTGGATATTGCACTTAAAGATTCCCATCAGATTGATTTTTATGCGATTGAAGATGGTGTCTACTTCTATTTAGAGAAAGATGTGCTCTATTTAGCAGGGGAAGCAGACTATTATCGCGATGGGAAAATAACAAAGATAGGTAAACATAATGCGCTTACCCAACTTTAGTTTGCCCTTATCTTGGGCAAATGTTTGTATCGAAACCGGTTTACTAGCTATAATATTGATTGCGATAGAAAGAAGGGTTTGAATGATTCAACTTGAACATGTTTCACATGATTTTATGCATCAGAATAAACCAAGGCGCATTCTAAGTGATATTAATTTAACCATAAATGCTTCTGAAGTCTTTGGGCTTGTGGGAGATACCGGGAGTGGTAAATCGACTTTACTGCGTATTATGAATGGTTTTATTAAATCAACTGAGGGTGTGGTTTATTTGATGGATCAGAAAATGGATCGCAATTCTCAAAGTGAATTGGTAAAAAGGACGGCTACCATCTTTCAACACTTTAATCTGGTTTCGAACTTAACTGTATTGGATAATGTTTTATTGCCCAATAAGTTGAGAAAAATGGATAAAGAGAAAAGCGTTGAGAAAGCGCACCAGTACTTAGAATTTGTGGGACTGAAAGGGTATGAATTGTCTTATCCAAGGACCTTATCAGGGGGTCAGAAGCAGCGTGTGGCGATTGCGAGAACCTTGATGAGTGATCCGGATATTATTTTCTGTGATGAGCCCACTTCGGCTTTGGATTTCAATATGAGAATCGAAGTTTTGAAGTTGTTGCGGGAAATCAATGAAACCATGGGTACGACCATTGTGATTGTTTCTCATGACATTTCGGTGATTCAAACGATGTGTCATCGTGTGGCAATCTTAGAAAATGGTACAATCTCTGATATTGTGGATATCGATCGAAAAGAGATTGAAGCCATCTCCTATAAGGAGGCTTTGGTATGATTCAATCTTATTTGGAGGTACTTGCGTACTTTAAGGAAGACTTAATCAAAGCCTTGTTGGACACCTTGAATATGATGACCACGGCCATGGTCCTTTCTTGTGTTTTGGGGTTAATCTTGGGTATTGTGGTTTTTTCTACCAGAACGGGGGGTGTCTCGGAAAATAAATCAATCTATTTTATTTTATCGGGCTTGATTAATATCTTTAGATCCATTCCCTTTATTTTATTTATTATCGCAATGATACCTATAAACCGCTTGTTGATTGGAACCGGCTTTGGGGTCAATGCTTCTAAGATTCCCTTAACCATTATTGGAATCGCAACCTATGCCCGCTTGGTGGAGCAAGATTTATTGGATGTAAATAAGGAAATGTATGAAACAGCCTATGCCCTTGGGGCCAGTAAGTTTCAATACTATAATAACTTTTTACTGGTAGAAGCAAGATCAAGTCTTGTGTTAAGCTTCACATCCGCTTCAATATCTCTGTTATCCTATTCAACCGTAATGGGTATTATCGGGGGCGGTGGTTTGGGTTATTTGGCCATCGCTGAAGGTTATCATAACTTTAACTACCCACTGATGTGGATTATTATTATGATGATGATCTTAATTGTCCAAGTCTTACAAACGGTTGGAAACATGATTTCCAGAAGCATTGATAAACGTTAAAAAAGAAGGAGAGATATAAATGAAGAAGTTTTTTACAATCGGACTGTTATTATTGGTACTTATTGGCTGTCAAACAAAGACTGCCAGTGACACTGAATTAAATATTGGGGTTTCATTTTACCCCATGAAAGATATTTTGGAACTGGTTGAATCAGATTTAAATGAAGCAGGTTATACCCTAAACATTCATGAATTTTCTGATTACCAAACACCCAATAACCTATTAAAAGATAATGAGTTAGATGCGAATATGATTCAGCACCAATATTTCTTACAAGCATTCAATAAGGCTAATGATGCTGATCTTGAAGTCATCATGCCCATCTACCATGCAACTTATGCCCTATACGCAAAGGATATTACGGATTTAAACGATGTGCCTGATGGTGCAACCATTACCCTTGCTGATGATGCCACCAACCTCAGCCGTGCCCTTTATTTGTTGGATCAAGCCGGTTTAATTGAGGTTGATAAAACAAACACAACATCACTTACACTAGAAGATGTCATTTCAAACCCCAAAAACTTAGTTCTAACAGACCAAGTGCCCCTCACAAGTTTATCTCAAAGATATGTGGAAACAGGGATGAGTGTAATGTATCCAACTTATGCACGTAATTTAGAGTTAGTAGGAGATGAACAACGCCTCTATACAGAAATTACAGACGCAGTTACAGAAGGCTATGCAATTTCATTGGTTTCACGTCCAGACCTTAAAGACGCTGATAAGATTCAAAAACTGATGGAAGTCTTGAATTCAGATAAAGTACGTGATTTCTTAATTGAAAATTATGACTGGGCCAGCAAACCTGCATTTTAAACTAAAAAGGAAGTTATCGTGATGATAACTCCCTTTTTTTAATTTAGTGGGTTGTTTTCTTGGCAATATAAGCACCGACGCCTTGTATTAAAGAAACAAAGGCAATGATGATGATGACGGATACATATAAAATATCCAACATATTGCGATCATAACCATAACGTTTCACAAAGATTCCCAAACCCCCTGGACCAAATGTACCCGCAATGGTGGTCAATCCAAATAAGACAACCAAGGTAATGGAAGCACCCCTTGCAAGGGCTGGAATACTTTCTTTTAAGTAGACTCTGGTAATAATATGGAAATTAGAGGTTCCCATGGATTGTGCCGCTTCTATTAATCCTGGGTCAACTTCTGATAAGGCACTTTCTACTTGTCTTATAAAGAAGGGTACACCCCCAATAATTAAAGGAATGAATGCGCCAGGGACGCGAAGGGCATTTTGTTTGAGTAGGGAAGAAACAAAGGGGTATAACATCATGTATAAAATCATAAAGGGAATCGACCAAGTGAGATTGGTGAGTGCATCCGTGATGCGATAGAGTATTTTATTTTCAAGGATGCCTTTGGGTTTGGTAACAGTAATGATGACCCCAATGATAAGGCCTAAGACAATAATGAGTGTGCCTGAAACCAACATCATCTGTGTTGTTTCGTTGATGGCTTGCATAAATTCATCATAGTATTGGATGAGATTGGGAAAATATTTTTCAAGCATGAACAAGCACCTCTACTTTCGTAAAATTCTGTAAATACGTTATGGCTTCTTTTTGCGTATCCAAGTCTCCTTTGAGAATCACAATTAGAGAACCCAAGGGAGTGTTTTTAATCATATCAACGGTGCCATAAACAATACTGGCTTGAATGTTAAAGCGTTGGGTAATATCTGAAATGAGGGGTTTGGCAATTTGGTGACTTTGGAAGTCCAGTTTAATCACATACTCCCCTTCTTTGATGTCTAAAATTTCTTGATTGGATTTTAAGATGTCTTTTATTTTATCAATATTGGAAGTTGAGGAAGTGAACTCTTTGGTGATTTCTGATTGTGGGTTAGAGAAGACCGCTTCAACTGTATTGTCTTCGACCACAACCCCATTTTCCATGACAGCGACGTGGTCACATATTTCTTTGATGACGGCCATCTCGTGGGTGATAATCACAATGGTAATACCCAGTTTTTCATTTAAATTTTTAAGTAGATTTAAAATGGATTGGGTTGTTTGGGGGTCAAGTGCTGAAGTCGCCTCATCACAAAGCAAGACTTTGGGATCGTTGGCAAGGGCCCTTGCGATGGCAACCCTTTGTTTTTGTCCCCCCGAGAGTTCTGAAGGGTAAGCATCCTTCTTATCAGAAATGCCCACCAGTTCCAATAGATTCAGCACATGATCTTTATCATGGTTTTTAGGAAGGGCAAAGGCAACGTTATCATAGACTGTCCGTGATGCAAATAAATTAAATTGTTGGAAAATCATACCAATCTTCTTTCTTCGATTGCGTAGGTCTTTGGCTGAAAGTGTGGTGAGATTTTCGTTGTCGACGATGACATCGCCACTATCGGGCTTTTCTAAGAGGTTAATGAGTCTTACAAGTGTACTCTTTCCAGCCCCAGAATAGCCAATAATTCCAAAGATTTCGCCTTTCTTTATATTTATAGAAACATCTCTTACAGCCTTGACGGTATGGGTGTCGGTGTAGAATGTTTTGGATACATTTTTAAGTGTTATCAATGCAGTCACCTTCCTTAAATTATTAAAATTATGGGGTATTATTGAAAGATTGTCAAATGGTATTGAAAATATGGTATAATTTTCATTACGTAGGAGTGATTTAAATGAATACAACAACAAAGGAATTGGTTTTACAGGCATTTATTGCTGGACTTTATGTGGCACTGACCTTTGCATTTCAGTCGGTATCTTTTATGGCTGAACAATTTAGAATATCAGAATTTTTATTAATCTTAGTCTTGGTACACCCTAAAAATGCCTTGGGTATTTTGGTTGGAACCGCTTTGGCCAACACGCTTTCAGCAGCGGGTCCCATTGATATTGTGGTCGGAACTTTTGCGACCTATGTTGCGATTCAAATGATGATTCGTATTAAGATTAAAGAGGTTTCATATCTCTCACCTGCCATTGCGAATGGTGTTATTATTGGAATAATGTTGACGGTTTTATTTGAGTTACCCATTTTGTATACCATGGGTTCGGTCTTTGTATCGGAGGTTATTGTGACCTTTGTGCCTTGGGTATTGGTTGGAAACCTTATTTTGAAAAATGAAACAATTCGGGAGATTTTTGGCTAATCCCACAATGTCCCATAATTTTGAAGAATCGCCTTAAGGCCGCTATTTAGTGGGTTTTCGGCGGTTTTTTAGTTTGTAAATCTCGATTTGAAGTTGAAAATTTGACCTTAAAAATAGTTTGTGTTATCGTTTTAAAGCCTTTTTGAGAGGAGACAAATTTACATGAAAAAATTCATTTTGGCATTTGCCATGATGGGCTTCTTGAGTGCATGTGCAACCAGCGCTGATTCAAGTATTGATGTGGTTTACCCATCGGTAGATTTTGAAATTGAAACATTAGAATCAAAACCCTATATTATAGAGATAGAAGAGGAATATATTCCTTTGGACTCACCCACAGTAGAGGTTCAAAACGGACAACATCACCATCCAAATGGTGTGAGTTTCGTAAGCGGCCTTGTATCAGAAGGTGAAGCTGGAACTGTGATTAAGAAATATGCGCTTGCATATAACATGCATGGCGTGCTCTTAAGTAAAACAGAATTACCAGATGAAGAAGTGGTGATTGAAACAACACCCACCATCTATGCAGATTACCAACCTGTTGTTTCTGGAAACTATTATACGTCTTCCAGAGTTACGCGTTATGGTTATGACTGCTATGGATGTAATCATGATACAACCACCCAACGTGGTGGTACATCAGCAGGTATTCAAATTGGATATAACGAAGTGAGACAAAAAGACGGTTCATGGTCTGAAGGGATTACCTATGAGGGATATTATATTATCGCAACCTCACAATCCATTCCGCTTTGTACGGTTGTAGAAATCTCAAATCACACCATCAGTGGATATGGTATCCAAAGTGGTGTCCCATTTAAAGCCATCGTATTGGATAGAGGTGGTGCAATCACGGGATCTAAGGTTGACTTATTTATAGGTTCGGAAAGTGATCCAACTGTAAAAATGGGTCGCAAGAAGACTTTAGATGTTGAGATTATCAGTTTAAACAAACGTACCCGTACCAACGGTGTATTTAATTGTAATGTTTAGTGATAAAACGACATATTGTCGTTTTTTTCATGTTATAATTTAACCATGAAAATAAGAGAAGTAATCGTTGTAGAAGGAAAACATGATCTGCAAAAAATTAAGGCTTGTGTGGATGCGGACGTAATTTATACCTCGGGCACCCATTTATCCAAAGAAACCTTGGACCAGATTAAACATTTCAATGAAACCAGAGGGGTCATTGTTTTTACGGATCCCGATGGACCTGGAGAAAAAATTCGGCGTCGTATTATTGAAGTGGTGGGTACTTGTAAACATGCCTCATTGGCTACCAAGCAATCCAAGCATAAGGAAAAAGTGGGCATTGAACATGCGCGTTGTGAAGACATTGTTGAAAGTTTGATGCAAAGTGCGACCTATGATATTGAAGGCAAAAGCCTATCGTGGTATGATTTTGTGAGTTTGGGACTGACTGGACAAAAAGACTCCCAAAATAGAAGAAATTATTTGTCTACTTATTATAATATGCCCGTTACCAATGGAAAGCGTTGTTTTCAATACTTAAATATGATGGGTAAATCTGTAGATGAATTAAGGGATGTAATTGAGGAGGCCTTTAATGGAGATAATCGCGAATAAACGTGTCAGTATGGCACTTTTACAAAAATATGAAAGACAAGCGCGTAAAAAGTTTGGTCAAAACTTTATCATTGATCCTTCAGTAGTCAGAAGTATTGCGGCGCATAGTGGTAGTGGTCCCTTGGTTTTGGAGATTGGCCCTGGGTTGGGTGCTTTGACCCAACAACTCTCATTTAACTATGAACAAGTGATTGCGTATGAGATTGATCCCTATATGGTGGAAATCCTAAAAGAGAGCTTAAAAGACAGCGATAATGTGGTTGTGAATCTAGAAGACTTCTTAAAAGCGGATTTAAGCGGTTTTAAAGGGGTTTCCTTGGACGTTTGTGCAAACTTGCCGTACTATATTACAACGCCCTTATTGTTCAAATTGATGGACTTAAACGTCAATCGCATGACGTTGATGGTTCAAAAGGAAATTGGGGATCGCCTTGGCGCTGTACCCAATACGAAAGACTATAATGCACTGTCCATTCAAATACAGTACTATTTCGAGGTTAAGAAAGTCATGCAGGTATCAAAAGAGTCCTTTCATCCAAGACCCAATGTGGCCTCAATTGTGATTCAACTTACACCCAAAAACCAAAGTATGCCCTATAATGAAAAAGTATTTTTTGAGTTTGTGAGGGGTTGTTTCCAGTTTAGAAGAAAGACCCTATCCAATAATTTAAAAAATATGGATTTAGAAAACATACAAGAAAAACTAATATCGATTGGTATTGACCCACAAGCAAGAGCTGAGTCCTTGGTGTTTGAAGACTACCTTAAAATTTATGAGGTATTTTACCATGCGTAAAAAATCTTATGCGAAAGTCACCCTTTCCTTATATGCATATTGGGATGAAGGTGTTTTAAAGTTTAAGAACGTGATTGTGCCTATTGACTTATTTGATGTGGTCTATGTCGATAAAAATGAAACCATGACAATGTCAACCAACAAATCATTTTTACCCAATGATAAAAGAAATACGGTTTATAAAGCCATCATGTTGATGAAAGATCGCTATCAGATTGAAGATAATTTTAAAGTCCACATTGTAAAAAACATCCCAGCGCAATCGGGATTGGGCGGGGGTTCTGCCAATGCGGCCACGATTATCAATATGATCAATGATATGTATGCCTTAAATTTGAGTATTCAAGAACGCATGGACTTGGGCAAAAAGATTGATGAAGATACGCCCTATTGTATCTTAAATGAACCCGCACTTGTGGAAGGGATTGGAGAAATCATCACCCCCATTCAAATGGACATGCCGCTTTATTACTTATTGATTAAACCCAACTTTGGGATATCAACCAAAAGATTT
Organism: uncultured Erysipelothrix sp.; assembly: GCA_947631935.1. GTDB lineage: Bacteria > Bacillota_I > Bacilli_A > Erysipelotrichales > Erysipelotrichaceae > Erysipelothrix. The sequence goes on along the minus strand of CANRNG010000001.1, from coordinate 33,767 downwards.
TTGAAGGCATTTGAGGATACGGATACGCGTTTTGAAAATATATCAAATCGAATGCGAGAAGCAGTAGAGACAAGTGATTATGAAAAAATTGTGGCCAATCGCTATAATAGCTTTCAAAAAACAGTTCAATCACATTATGAACCCCTTCAAAATGTGATTGATCAATTTGATGCGATGGGATTGGATGGTGTTTGTATGACTGGCAGTGGTTCTTGTATCGTGGGATTATCCCAAGATAAGGAATTGGTCATGAATTTATTTGAATCGGTGGTCTTTGACTACCCATTTGCGAAGTATGGCGTTATCAATCCAATGAAAACATGGTAAAATAATAAAGGAGGAAATGCAATTATGAATAGATATGCAATCATTCTGGCAGCAGGAGAGGGAACACGCATGCGTTCCAAGAAAAATAAAGTCATGCATACCATTTTAAACAAACCCATGATTGGTCATGTGGTTAAAAACTTAGAGGAAATCAATGTAGACCAAATCTTTGTGGTTACAGGGTATGAAAAAGAAAGCATTGAATCCTATCTTGGGGATCGTGTTTTATATGCAACCCAAGACGAACAAAACGGGACCGCACATGCAGTCTCAAAAGTGGCGCAACTTGAAGGGAAAAAAGGATCTACCTTATTGGTATATGGGGATTCTGCTTTAATTCAAAAAGAAACCCTACAGGCCATTTTTGATGCGCATGGGGATCATGATTTAACCATTGTTTCCGCCACACTCAAAGACCCCGGTCGCTATTCACGGGTCATTCGTGATAATCAAGGGAAAGTTAAAAGAGTGGTAGAAGCAAGAAATGCAACTGAACTTGAAGCAACGTCCAATGAAATTAATTTGGGAATTTATTGCTTCAATAATGAACTTTTATTCAAGTATCTAAAAGAAATTCATGAAGACACACAAGATGAAATCAATATTATTGAACTTGTTTCCGTGCTCAGAGAAAATGATCACGATATTCAAACCTTGAAAGTAGATAACTCACGTCAGTTTATGGGTATCAACGATCGCTTGGAGTTGGCGGATGCGAATCTTTGGATGCGCGATAAGATTAATCGCGAACATATGGCCAATGGCGTATCAATTCTTGATCCAATGAATACTTTTATTGGACCAGACGTTAAAATTGAAGCAGATGTCATCATTGAACCAGGCACCCATATTTATGGAAAGACTGAAATTAAATCAGGGACCACCATTGGTGCAAACTCATGGGTTGATGATTCTAAAATTGGTGAAAATGTGACAATTTTAAGTTCTAGAATTACAGACTCATCCATTGGCAATCATTCTACAGTAGGGCCTTATGCACACCTAAGAATGCACACAGAGATTAAAAATCATGTTCGGGTGGGTAATTTCGTGGAAATGAAGCATACGATCGTGGATGATCACACCAATTCAGCGCATTTAACTTATTTGGGTGATACAGAAGTGGGTAAATATGTTAATATAGGATGTGGTGTTGTGACCATTAACTATGATGGAAAAAACAAAAGTAAAACCATCATTAAAGATCACACGTTTATAGGAAGTCAAAGTGGACTGATTGCCCCTGTAGTGGTTGGAGAAAATGCGGTAGTTGCGGCTGGTTCTATCATTACAGATGATGTTGATGATGGTGATTTCGCGATTGCCAGAGCCCGTCAATCTGCTAAAAAAGGTTATGGCAAAGAGTACTTGAAGAAAAAGGGAAAGATTTAAAATATGGAAAATACTATTGTTTTTGCGCTGTCAACAAACGTTGATCTTGCCAAGGAAATCTGTACACATTTAAATATCGACATGGGAAAAATTTCTGTGAGACATTTCGCTGATGGTGAAATTCTTGTAGAACCTGAAGAAACAGTACGGGGTAAGAATGTATACCTCATTCAGTCAACTTCAAATCCTGTCAGCGATAGCTATATGGAAGTGTTGATTGCATTGGATGCATTCAAACGCGCTTCAGCCGATAGTGTTACGGTCGTCATGCCCTATTATGGATATGCCCGTCAAGATAGAAAAGCCAGAGCCCGTCAACCCATTACTGCTAAGTTAATGGCAGATTTACTACAAACAGCGGGTGCGGATCGTGTTGTGACCATTGACCTACATGCTTCGCAAATTCAAGGTTTCTTTGATATCCCCATTGATGACCTTACAGCTGTAGCCATGATTGGACAATACTACCGCAAAAAACAATTTACGGATGAAATCGTTGTGGTTTCCCCTGACCATGGGGGTGCAACTCGTGCCCGAAGACTTTCAGATACCATTCCAAATTCAACCATTGCGATTATTGATAAGCGCCGTGTAAAACCCAATGTGGCTGAAGCCATGAACTTAATTGGTGATGTAGATGGAAAAATCGCCATTGTGATTGATGACATGGTGGATACAGCCGGATCACTCATGGGTGGAATTGATTTACTTTATGAGCGTGGTGCTAAAGAAGTATACTGTGCTTGTACACACGGTATCCTTTCAGGACCTGCGATTGAAAGAATCGCAAACTCGACCATTAAAGAACTTTTGGTAACCAATACCATTCCATTATCTGAAATGGCCAAACAAGAACCTAAAATTAAAGTAATTTCAGTTGGATACATGCTTTCAAAAGCCATTGAAGCCATTCAACTACACACCCCTGTAAGTGTCTTGTTTGATTTATTTAGCGATTAATGAAAATTGTTAATTTAATCATTGTACTCAATCCTGATAACACAAAAGTATTGATGTGTTATCGACAAAAAGACCCCTACAAGGGTCTTTACAATTTTGTTGGTGGGAAGGTAGAACCCCATGAAAATCACTTACAGGCTGCATATCGAGAACTTCAAGAAGAATCAGGGATCACCCAAAAAGATATTGAGATAAATCTTTTAATGAAAACACAATATCCCATTGATGGTTTAGAACTTCAAGTGTATTACGGTACTTTGAAGCACGATGTCATTTTAAAAGAAGAAGTCAATCCACTTCAATGGTTTGACTTCAACACTGATTTTTCAAACGGTCAATATGCAGGTGATGGCAACATTCAACACATGATAAAGTGCATTGAATTTTATCGAAACGATACAACCGTTCACCAAACAGGTGGTACCTCAATATAGTCTTTTAAATTAAAACTATAGATATAACATTCACATTCAAGTCCTGGATACTCAAGTTCCAGGGCTTTTTTATAGTTTATGACCTGAGCATGATATCTTTGTAATAAAGTTTCCTTATCTACCGCATCACTTTTAAAATCTACCAAGATAAGTCTATTCTCACTGACCGCATAAAAGTCAATAATACCCTGTTTGGGGACTTCATTTTCTAAATATAAGAAAGGGACTTCATGGTATAAATTAGGCATTGTATAAATCGTTTGTGTTAAGTGATGGGTGTTATACGCGATAAGTGTACTGTGGAAGTTTTGAGGAATTTGAACTAAATCTTGTTTGGTCCATTTACGATGGGGCAAGGTTTCTACAGCTTGATGTAAGATATTCCCATACGCAATCCCATGGATGAAGTTTTCGTTAAATGAAAACTCAAAACTAACATCTTCAGATACGATATCCATTTTCGGTAAATCCAAACGAGGGGTAAAGATTTGGTTATGGTCTACCTTGATGGAAGCATCCAATTTCAATGCTTTAACTTCGCTTATATGTTTATAAGAACGCACAAGGTGTTTAGCGGCCTTTATTGGTAAAATTAAATCGGTGCTTCGTTTAAAGTTTTGAAGTAAGTGATAGGAAAGTGATTCTGGAAATTCTATTTTATCCACCACGTCAATCATAATCAAGCGATTCTCTGCACGGGTTAAGGCAACGTATAGTAAACGAATGTATTCTTCCAAGTCTTCTTGGTCTTGTTTAAATTCCGCCATTTTTCTTAAATAATTTTTACGACGTTGGTTATACGGACCAAAGACATCGTTGGGTAAAACGCCAAAGGTATCATCGGTTAAAACATCTTGTTTAAAGTCTTGGACCAATCTTTTGCCCATAGGCCAAAGAATGGTAACAGGATATTGAAGTCCCTTAGATTGGTGGATGGTGGTAACCCGGACCACATCTTCATCAAGTGATAAAGGGGTGGACTCAGAATTATTCTCGTCTTTTAGATTTCTTACATAGTGAATGAAACCTTGAATACTTGGGTTGTTGGATGCTTGAAAAGTAATGGCTTTATCCAATAAGAAATCCAAATTAGATTTTACTTGAATGGAAAGATGTTTATGATAGACATCATTGATATTCATCATTTCAGTTAAAACATTGACGATATCAAGGTTACGCCAATCATTATTTTTATCTTTAATGAATTGATAGATATGTGGATAATCTACCTGTAATCCTTTTGAGATGGACTTATGGTTTACCTTCAACATGGCCACGTCATCCAAGGTGAGTCCGATAAAAGGGGATGAAAGGATCTCTAACAAATAGATATCGTGGGGATAGACCATATAGTTTAGCCAGGCCATCATTTTATTGATGACATTGGATCTAAAGAAACCACTGCGATCATCAATGAAGTGTGGGATATTGGCAGCTTCAAAAGCTTCTTTAAGATAAATCTTATTGACATGGGTACGCGATAAAACAGTTATATCTTTGAAGTCGATCTTATCGTTTACATGAAGTTCAATGATACGATTCGCAATCTCTTTTGCGTGAAGTTTGTTTCTGTCTAAAGCACGTAGGCGTGTGTCATCTTCTTCATCTTCCTTAATATAAACCAGATTGAGTTCCACAGGGACATCATTTTCTTCAGCTTTAAAGTTACCGGCTTTAACCCAATCCTTATCAGTATATTCTGAATTTTGAGTATAGTGCATGATTTCCTTAAATAAAGTATTGTTGTAGCCAACAATATTTTGTTTGGAACGATAGTTATACATAAAGTGGATGGTATTTATGTTTGGCTTACCTAAAAGTCTTTGCATAAGGGTGGGTTTTGCGCCTCTGAATCGATAGATGGATTGTTTCACATCCCCCACTCTAAAGATATTGTTTCCTGTAGAAACCAAACGAATGATTTCATCTTGAATTTCGTTGGTATCTTGATACTCATCCACCATGATTTCTTTGGTTTTTGTGCGAATGAGCTTTGCGATGTGTTGGTCATTAACCCTTAAGATTTGCAGTGCATAGTATTCAAAATCATCAAAATCAAAGCCATTGGCTTTCTCTTTTTCAAGGTCATATTGGGAAAGGTAATCCATCGCAATGTTAAATAAGTGGTGGAGGTAATCGTATTGAAGATGTAGAGTCTCGAAAATCACTTCCTTAGATTCGTATAACTTCAGTAAGCCATTGATCGCATCACTGAGTGTCTCAGAAGTTTCCTTATATCTTAAGACCATTGTTTCGTCGAGTTTTTGGCTCTTACGAACAGAAGGCATCACAATATCCAAAGTTTCAACCAAGCGGTCATAAAAACCAAAGTCCTCTTTTTCAATCATTTTCTTAATTTCCAATAACTGATCAAAGTGATGCATCAAATGACTCAAATCTTCATGATACTTTGTGTCAGGCAGTAAACTTCTGGATACCTCTAAATAAGCGTCCATACTTTCTATGATAATTTGGATATGGAGGTAATAGGGTTTGAAGATTTCTTTTTGAATGTTTAGGGGTAAATCCTCAAAATCCTTGGCTTGATAAAGAGATAAAGTTGATGTAATGGCTTCTTTTCGATTGGGTTTGGAAGCCAAGTATTGTGCGACCGCTTGGATGGATGTTTTCAGCGGATTTAAATTAATGGGGTTTCTTACCAATGCTTTAAGTAAGATATCCATGGCATCCTTGTGGTCTTTAAACCATCTGTTTAAAGTTTTATCCATCGCAACTTCCTTGTAGTTGTCCGCAATAGCTGGATCCAATATATTTTGGGTACGGGCTGGATCAAGGCCCAAAATGTAGCCGTAATTTTTAATTAAAGTTAAACAATAGCTGTGGATGGTGGATATATTGGCTGTTTCTACCAAGGTGATTTGTTGTTTAATGAATCTTAAAACATCAAGATCTTTTTCTTCTTGATAGGCTTTATTTAAAGCGCCTAAGAGTCGAATCTTCATCTCATTGGCAGCAGCATCGGTAAAGGTAAGGGCTGTAATTTCTGTAATACCGACGTGATCTACTAAAATACGTTTCATCAAACGTTCGATGAGGACGGCTGTTTTACCTGCCCCAGCTGAAGCTGAAACGACAATGTTTTGCCCCAAAGACATAACCGCTTCTTGTTGTTCAGGGTTGAGTTTAGTCATCTTGCTTCACCTCCTTGAAATTAAAGTCCTTTACTAAGGGGAGTTCAATTTCATCTACTTCCAAGATCCCTTCTGTAATCTTATCTTTAAGATGAGATAAAATGCGTTGGGTCATTTCTTGAAGCAGGTCCATATCGTATGCTTTCCCAAAAACTTTACGGAAACCATTTTTGTCTTCGTAGAGTCCTTTATAAAAAGTGATGGGAATGTCAAATACTTCTGGATCTAAGAAAGTCCAACCAGAGAATTGAAATTCTTTTAGGTAATCGTCCTTAACCGCATCAGTGTACATGTTGATGCCCTTTGTGCGGGCATGAGACCAGTCTTTACCTTCGGTTGTTTTTTTATTAAAACTATAATAATAAAAACCAAAAATGGGTTTATTCAATAATTTTCTAAGCGCAATCACGTAGATGGGTAGTTGTAATTGTGAGCCTTCTAAAACTTGAGAAGTTCCCATACTGTGATTGCTACTCTTATAGTCAATAATGATAAAGGCGTCTTCATTTATATCAACCCGGTCCACAAATCCTTTCAAGGTCATTTTTTCCACGATCTCGATTTTATCAAAGCGCATTTCTTGTTGGTATAATGCAAAGGGTGATGCTTCATAGTTGGCAGCCAAGTAATTGAGGTGTTCTTGAAGTATCTCTTTATTCATATCAATAAGGTAGGGTAGATAGGCATCGTTGAGTGGGAAATAGGGTTTATAAGCATCCCATAAGCGATATAAATCTTCACCATCCGTATTCATGAAACGTTCTATCACATCATGAGAGATGGTTCCTACAATTCTTGAATCGAGTTTAAAATCAAAGGGTTTACGCAGTCCCAATCCATTCTCAACAAAATATAGATAAGGGTCCGCAACATATTTCTCTAAAGCAGATACGGATGTATTTAAAATACCGTCTTTGAGATAGAGTGCTTTTGCGACAGGAGGATCTAATTTTTTCCTTTCCGCCATAAAGGGGTTGGATTCTATGATGGTCCAAGGGATTTCTTTTAGATTATATTTATCCACCCTATTGCGTACTTCAAAAGCACATTCTTGTGCTTTTCCTTCATAGGTAATGTGATAGTAAGAGAGGATTAAGTTCTTGGATTTATTGAAAATAAGGTTTTTCTTATCCAGTTCAAATTGGTTGCGTGTTTCAAGGGAAGGGTATCCTTCAATGCGTGAACGATACGATTCATCGAGTATGCCTGTGTTGGGTGAAATGGCAGGAAAGTTTTTGGCAGTTAATCCCAGCACAATCATAGATTCAACGGGTTGAATGGGTAGGTTGTGGTAGTCGCATAATGTTATGGATCCATTAATTTGTGTGCCCACGTTCATGGATGATAATGTGTGGTAGACGAGTTTTAAGTTATCCACATTGAGGTAGTGAATCACAGTTTGAATGTAATTTCGTAAGGATGTGCTGCTTTTAGGGTCTAATAGACTTAAACCGTAAACCACATTCTCAACTAAAGTGGAGACTTCAAGTTTGTTTAAGAATTGGTGTAAAATTGCCGCATCTTCTTGTATTAAATCTTGGACTGCAATGAGTTCTTGAACTTCCCATAAATCATCGTTTTTTTCAGCGTAATTAAATGGATTGAATAAATCAAAAATGGAAAGTTGGTAGTGTTCTATATATTGTAGCAAGGCATCTTGGTTTTTGAGTTTTAAGATGTTACTGCGAATTAACTCTAAAATCGTTTCAGTCGAAGGATCCATGAGGTAATTAAGATAAGCAAGGTATTGGTACTTGGCGATGGTGTTACGGTTATTTGAAGTATAGGGGATGTCGTAGCGATCAAACATGGACTTTAAAAAGGGCCAAGCATTTTCTACTGATGGGACCACCAATGTTATGTCTTCAAGTCTGTGCTCAATGATATATTGAATGGCACCCTCAAGTTCTTGACGAAAGTTTAGCGCTGATTTGAATGATATTTGGTTTAAAGTTACCGGTGCTACTTCGTAAACATGCGCATCCGTGTTTTTCAAATAATGGGTTTGACTGTGATTCATCGATTCTGAAACATAGTGAAGTGTGCCTTCAACAGTTTCAAGCTTCAACGCCATTCTCTTTAACACTCTTTTAATTTCTTTATCATAGTCATTTTCTTCGGGTAAGTCATTTAAAGGGATGCCATATTGGTGGAGTTCTTTCGCAAATTTCTCAAAACTTTCAAACTGAGCTGGGTAGGCAATGATGTCACTCAGTAAATCCAATTTCATCTTCAAAACTGACTCATACATTAACAATCTATCAACGTTGCGTTCAATTTTTTCTTTGTAGAATAAAGCATCAAAAGGCATCACATGGATGTTCATTTTTAGGTTTGAGTTTTGGAGTAATTGTTTTTGTAGTTCGGTAGATCTTTTTGAGTCTACAACATAGTATTGTGTCATGGCGGTTCCTCTTTTAATTATTATACCAAACATTTTGTATTATTTTTATAAAGAAAATAATAAGGTATGATATCGCTTTCATTCTATCGTTGTTTTATAAAGTTATTTATGTTATTATAATTTTAGTCATAGAGTATGTCTTCCAAATATAACATACGTAGAAAAAGGAGCTGTCGCCGCTTCTTTTTTTATGTTTGCGTGTAAAGGGAAAGCGACTATGTCCTAAAAATACTTAAACATTTGCACCGTTTTGGCGGTGCTTTTGTTCATGTATGTAAGCAGCGAATGTTCCAATTCTCCAAGGATGATGCATCGAAGGAATATATCTTTTCTTGAGATTTTCCTTTGGGACATCATCAAACTCTTTTGAAAGTTCGTGTCGTCGAGGAATTTCTTCTAGGCTGTAAATCGTTTCGTTAATATTAACGAACAGTTGTCCATCAAGAGATTGTATGACGAGTGTTGGTGTCTTACCAGGATAAAATACTTTGAGTCCATTACTGGTTGTGGGAATATAATGTTTCCCATGGAATTTGATACAGTGGCCAAAGTCTACTACTCTATTGGATAATACGGCTAGGGTCATATTAATTTCATGCTTAGTGGGTTGTTTTTCAAAGACTGTTTTACTATGATGTATAGGTAGAGCGAATCGATCATTATACGCCTTTATTAATAGGGGCAGTTGGCGGTTGGCTTGTTCTATCGACTGGACTCCTTTAAGTCTAAGTTCAACGGGTATACGTGATTGTAGGCTTCCGTTGAGGCGTTCGATGCGCCCTTTAGCTTGAGGTATACTAGTTGTATCAATCTCAATGCCTAACTGGTGGCAGGCATATGAGAATTGAGTAAACGTATCTTCTTCGTCGGAGGGTGCGTTTTTTAATTTATATTCAAATACAGTTCTTCTGTCTGTTAAGAATCTCACGGGTATTCCATAAGTCGTCAATATTTGTCCTAACACTTGATAATAGCCCGCTAGAGTCTCTTGTTCAGCGAAGAAACCTCCCACAATCATTCCGGTCGCATCATCAATCGCAAGGTGTAGGTGCGTCTTAATATCTCCAAACCACTGATGCATGGATGCATCCATTTGGATCAGTTCTCCAAAGTAGGCACAACGTGGGCGTCTAGGATGGGCTTCGTAGTAATCAAGGCTTTCGATCTTGTCTTCAATCTTACGAAACTCACTCACTGAATATGCTTGTTCCTGTAGAGCCTTCAATTCTTTCTTCATCCTTCGCTTTGTGTTACGTTGCGCTTTAGGGGATAAAATAAAATGACTTTTAAGAATTGAGTTGAGTGTAGTATCACTGATGGATATATCAAAATTTTCTTGTAGTAGCTCTGTGGCATGACGTAGGTTGGCATCATGAAGTTTCGTGCAATAAATATCTAATATCTTTACCTTGTCTTCCTGGGAAATTTTGTTGACCGGTTCTTTGTTTTTATTACCATGAACGAAAGACTCTTTGCCTCCTTCTTTAAATTTCTTTATTAATCGGTTTATGTGCCTTACCGTACAATTAAGTTTAATGGCAGCCCGTTGTTTATTGCCATTTGATTCAACTAATTTTTTAATGATTTTGTATTGAAATTCTTCTTTCATATTTAATGCGACCTTTCTCATAAATGATCCTCCTTGTTAGGACCATTATAGACCATTGGGACATAATCCCTTTTGATATACTAGGACATTATCACTTTTGAACCACAGTCGCCGCTTCTTTTTTTATGTTTGCGTGTAAAGGGAAAGCGACTATGTCCTAAAAATACTTAAACATTTGCACCGTTTTGGCGGTGCTTTTGTTCATGTATGTAAGCAGCGAATGTTCCAATTCTCCAAGGATGATGCATCGAAGGAATATATCTTTTCTTGAGATTTTCCTTTGGGACATCATCAAACTCTTTTGAAAGTTCGTGTCGTCGAGGAATTTCTTCTAGGCTGTAAATCGTTTCGTTAATATTAACGAACAGTTGTCCATCAAGAGATTGTATGACGAGTGTTGGTGTCTTACCAGGATAAAATACTTTGAGTCCATTACTGGTTGTGGGAATATAATGTTTCCCATGGAATTTGATACAGTGGCCAAAGTCTACTACTCTATTGGATAATACGGCTAGGGTCATATTAATTTCATGCTTAGTGGGTTGTTTTTCAAAGACTGTTTTACTATGATGTATAGGTAGAGCGAATCGATCATTATACGCCTTTATTAATAGGGGCAGTTGGCGGTTGGCTTGTTCTATCGACTGGACTCCTTTAAGTCTAAGTTCAACGGGTATACGTGATTGTAGGCTTCCGTTGAGGCGTTCGATGCGCCCTTTAGCTTGAGGTATACTAGTTGTATCAATCTCAATGCCTAACTGGTGGCAGGCATATGAGAATTGAGTAAACGTATCTTCTTCGTCGGAGGGTGCGTTTTTTAATTTATATTCAAATACAGTTCTTCTGTCTGTTAAGAATCTCACGGGTATTCCATAAGTCGTCAATATTTGTCCTAACACTTGATAATAGCCCGCTAGAGTCTCTTGTTCAGCGAAGAAACCTCCCACAATCATTCCGGTCGCATCATCAATCGCAAGGTGTAGGTGCGTCTTAATATCTCCAAACCACTGATGCATGGATGCATCCATTTGGATCAGTTCTCCAAAGTAGGCACAACGTGGGCGTCTAGGATGGGCTTCGTAGTAATCAAGGCTTTCGATCTTGTCTTCAATCTTACGAAACTCACTCACTGAATATGCTTGTTCCTGTAGAGCCTTCAATTCTTTCTTCATCCTTCGCTTTGTGTTACGTTGCGCTTTAGGGGATAAAATAAAATGACTTTTAAGAATTGAGTTGAGTGTAGTATCACTGATGGATATATCAAAATTTTCTTGTAGTAGCTCTGTGGCATGACGTAGGTTGGCATCATGAAGTTTCGTGCAATAAATATCTAATATCTTTACCTTGTCTTCCTGGGAAATTTTGTTGACCGGTTCTTTGTTTTTATTACCATGAACGAAAGACTCTTTGCCTCCTTCTTTAAATTTCTTTATTAATCGGTTTATGTGCCTTACCGTACAATTAAGTTTAATGGCAGCCCGTTGTTTATTGCCATTTGATTCAACTAATTTTTTAATGATTTTGTATTGAAATTCTTCTTTCATATTTAATGCGACCTTTCTCATAAATGATCCTCCTTGTTAGGACCATTATAGACCATTGGGACATAATCCCTTTTGATATACTAGGACATTATCACTTTTGAACCACATTTTAAAAGGGTGTTAAGTAAAAATACTTGACACCTTTTTTATTTGTGCTATAATTTTAAAGGAAATTAGTTAAAGGAGGAACCCTAAATGGCAGTAAAATTACGATTAAGAAGAATGGGTAGCAAAAAACGTCCATTTTACCGTATTGTTGCGGCAGATTCACGCGCACCTAGAGATGGTCGCTTTATTGAAATTGTTGGACACTATAACCCGCTAAGTACACCAGTTGAAATTTCAATTGATGAAGAACTTGCATTAAAATGGTTAAGAGTCGGTGCACAACCATCTGATACAGTACGTGGTCTATTAAGTGACAAAGGCTTAATGAAAAAATTCCACGAAGAAAAGTTGAAGTAATAGACGATGAAAGATATTGAAAAAGTTCTTTATGATTTAGTCTATCCAATGGTAGAAAACAAAGATGATTTGAACGTTCAACGTTTGGAGAGTCTTGATGAAAATGAAATCATTTTAAATGTGTATGCCGACAATGCAGATATTGCACGTTTAATTGGGCGTCAAGGCGTGATGGCGCAAGCCATTCGTCAAACTATGACCATTGGTTCACGTGTATTGGATAAGAAAATTTCAATTAACTTTGAATCTTACTAGGATGTACCTTACATCCTTTTTTTAACTTGGAGGTCTCTTATGAAAATTACAATTGGTGTTGTACAAAAGCCCTTTGGCATAAAAGGTGAGCTAAAAGTAAAACCCGAAACTGACTTTGTCAGTGATCGTTTTAATGTAGGAAATGTGATCTACATTAATTTAAATCAAAAAATTACACAACACAAAATTGAACATGCCCGTATGCATAAGGGTTCAGTGCTTTTAAAATTAGAGGGCCTAGATTCTTTAAATGATGTTGAATTTTATCATCGTGCTTTGGTACAGATTGAAAAAGAAGCGCAACATGAATTGGAATCCGATGAATTCTACTTTACAGATCTTATCGACCTAAATGTTTACGTAGATGGTGAATTTCTTGGCGTTGTGAGTGAGGTTATGGATTTACCTGCTCATCCTGTTTTGCGTGTTAAAACAGATGAGGACGATAAACTCATTCCTTTCGTGGAGACATTTGTTGAAGAAGTCGATTTAGATTCAAAGAGAATTGATGTCATTCATATGGAGGGCTTGCTTTGAAAATATCTATTATCACACTTTTTCCAGAAATGTTTGATGGTTTCATCAATACATCTATTGTCAAAAAGGCAATTCTACAAAATATTGTTAAAGTAGAAGTGATTGATATGCGTGCTTTTACAAAGGACAAACACAATCGTGTTGATGACTATCCTTTTGGGGGTGGGGCTGGCTTGGTTTTGATGTGTCAGCCAGTTGTAGATGCCATTAAGCATGTTCGCACTGAAAAGTCGAAAGTATTTCTGATGAGTCCTCAAGGGCAAACCTTCTCGCAAAAAATGGCCCAAAGATTCTCAGAAGATATAGACCATCTTGTGCTGGTATGCGGACACTATGAAGGATTTGATGAACGCATCCGCGATTATGTGGATGGTGAAATCTCAATTGGTGACTACGTATTAACGGGCGGAGAATTGGCTTCGATGGTTATTTCTGATGCAGTGATTCGCTTAGTGGAAGGTGTGATTACCCAAGAATCTCATGAAGATGATTCATTTTCAGATGGTTTAATTGAGTATGCACATTATACAAGACCCAGAGAATATGATGGTAAAGAGGTGCCTGAAGTTTTACTCAGCGGACATCATGAAAATATCCGCAAGTTCCGCCTCATATCTTCAATTAAGAAAACACTGAAGAATAGACCGGATCTACTTGAAAAGCGTGTGCTCACAAAAGAAGAATCTGAAATTCTTGATACTTTGATTCATAAACAATCATTAACAAACATTAACGAATAAAATATTCAAGTCTCCCTTTATAGTGGTATAATATATCAAAATAGGGAGACTTTTATTATGATTCAAATCAAAAACTTAAAAAAATCTTATGGAAATGTGGATGCCGTCAAGGGGATCACATTTAATGTTGATAAAGGATCTTTATTTGCCTTCTTAGGACCCAATGGTGCTGGGAAGTCAACCACCATTAACATGATCACAACTTTACTCAAAAAAGACGAGGGGACTGTTTTAATCGATGGCTACGAGCTGGGTAAAGATGATGACAAGATAAAAAATACCTTGGGCGTTGTCTTTCAAAACTCAGTTTTGGATGGAAAGCTCACAGTTAGAGAAAATTTGGCCGTGCGTGCCTCTTTTTATAAACTCGATATTCAAGAAGCCATTATGCGTGTCAGCGAACAGGTCGATCTTCATGACTTTCTTGATAGATATTATGAACAACTCTCAGGGGGTCAAAGACGAAGAGTCGATATCGCCAGAGCCTTACTTCATAATCCCAAACTATTGGTATTGGATGAGCCCACCACTGGATTGGACCCACAAACCCGACAAAAAGTATGGGAAGTGATTGAAACACTCCGAAAAGAAAAAGGAATGACCGTTTTTCTTACAACACATTATATGGAAGAAGCAGCCAAAGCGGACTACGTTATTGTGATTGATGAAGGAAATTTGGTTGCGCAAGGGACTGCACATGCGTTAAAAACGCAATACAGCTTCGATACGTTAAAACTCTATCCAACCGATACAGAAAAAATTATGCAACATCTTAAACACGATTCCAAACTTAACAGTGATAAATCGATTCATGTAAAGTTGAACCATACAATGGAGGCTTTGGCCATTATTGAGTCCGTTAAACCTTATATTTCAGGATTTGAAGTAGTTCAGGGAACCTTAGATGACGCTTTTATTGAGATTACAGGAAAGGAGATTCGATGATGATCGCATTGACCCAACGCAATTTAAAACTCTTTTTTAGAGATAAAACTTCCGTATTTTTTTCATTTCTTTCAGCAGTTATTATTTTAGGCCTCTATATTTTATTTTTAGGGGATGTACAAGGCCAAAATCTGGGATTAGAAGATGGACGGTATTTCACGGATTTATGGATGATTTCTGGAATCTTAGCTGTTACAGGGATGACCAGTGCCTTGGGTGGTTTGGGAATCATGGTTGAGGATAAAACTTCAGGGGTCGAAAAAGACTTTCTCATTTCTCCTTTAATTAATATGAAACGTATTTTATCGCATCTATTCAGTGCAATCTTTGTTTCATTGCTTATGAGTTTGATGACCTTGATATTGGCAGAAGGGTATTTACTCATTAACGGTAAGGATATATTAACTGGCATGCAACTGTTTCAAATGCTGGGTATTTTAGTATTATCAACTATATCCAGTGCGTCCATGGTTTTCTTTGTTGTTGCTTTCATACAATCCAACAATGCATTTACCACACTGAGTATTATTGTAGGAACCATTTCCGGGTTTTTAACTGGAATCTATGTTCCGATTGGTAGTTTACCATCGGCAGTTCAAATGGTAATCAAACTCTTTCCACCCTCTCACAGTGCTTTACTATTCAAACAAGTGATGATGGGTGAAGTATTGTCCAGTGTTCCAATTGAAATCGTAAAACCGATTGAACTACAATTGGGGATTGTCTATGAGGTGGGCGATATCACTCTGACACATCTTCATTCCATCCTGTATTTAGTTTTTACAGCGTTATTATTTCTTGCATTATCTTATTTTACGAGCAAAATAAATCGCAAATAAAGCAATTAAAATCTACTTTTTTAACTTGCTTGCATTTGCAGACGCATCGTATTATAATTAACTTACAAACGAAGAAAAGGACATGATTTGTGATGTGCTAATTTAGAGAAGAAGTGGTTGGTGAAAACTTCGGATGCAGTCATAGATTACCACCTTGGAGTTGAAACTTAGAAAAGTTTCCGTTTATTCCGCGTTATGGATTAGAGCGCACAAGATAGACTTGTGAATTAAGGTGGTACCGCGATCTTTCGTCCTTAAGTTTCGTGGTATTTTTTTATTTTTTGAAGGGAAATGATAGTATGTTAAATATTAAGGAAGATGCACGCTTAAGTGTATTAAATCACTCCAGTGCACACGTGATGGCACAAGCCATCAAACGGATTTATCCTCAAGCCAAATTTTGGGTAGGACCTGTCATTGAAGATGGTTTTTACTATGATGTTGATTTGGGCGATACAGTTTTATCAGAAGCAGATTTTGAAAAAATTGAAAAAGAAATGAAAAAAATATCCAAAGAAGCGAAATACATAACACGTGAAGAATTAACACGTGCAGAAGCTTTAGAGATGTTCAAAGACGATCCTTATAAAATTGATTTGATTGAAAATAACTTATCAGATGATGATGTTATGATTACAGCTTATCGTCAAGGTGAGTTTGTGGACTTATGCCGTGGTCCACATGTTGCTTCAACAAAAGAAGTCAAATATTTTAAATTGCTTAAGGTTTCAGGCGCTTATTGGAAGGCTGACTCCAACAATAAAATGCTCCAAAGAATCTATGGTATTAGTTTTGACCAAAAAGAAGACTTGGATGCTTATTTGGCATGGCTTGAAGCTGCCAAGCAACGCGATCATAAAAAATTGGGTAAAGAGCTGGGTTTATTTATGTTCAGTGAATATGGTCCAGGATTTCCATTTTGGTTGCCCAATGGTGTGATCTTAAAAAACTTACTCCTTGATTATTGGAGAAAGGTTCATATTGAACGTGGTTATGAATTTATAGAAACACCTGCCTTGTTGAGTCGTGAGCTTTGGGAAACATCGGGCCATTGGGATAATTACCAATCCAATATGTATATCTCAGAAATTGATGAAAGAAAATTTGCGGTTAAACCCATGAATTGTCCTGGAAGCATTCTGATTTATAAAAACGGTTTGTATTCCTATCGAGATTTACCACTTCGTTTAGCAGAGTTGGGTCATGTTCATAGACATGAAGCCAGTGGTGCATTGAATGGTTTATTTAGAGTCCGTGCTTTTACACAGGATGATGCGCATATCTTTGTGAGTCATTCACAAATTGAAGCTGAAGTTCTTGAAATCATTGATTTTCTAGATGAAGTGTATCATGTCTTTGGTTTAGAGTATGATATTGAACTCTCCACAAGACCTGAAGAAAACTACATTGGTGATATTTCTGTTTGGGATGAATCTGAACAAGCCCTTAAAAACGCTTGTGAAAAAGCAGGAAAGTCTTATAAAATTAATGAAGGGGATGGCGCATTCTATGGTCCAAAATTGGACTTTATTGTTAGGGATTCGCTCAATCGTACATGGCAATGTGGTACTGTCCAATTGGATATGAATTTACCAGAACGCTTTGACCTTTCATTTATTGATGACACAGGTTCAAAAGTACAACCCGTCCTTTTACACCGCGTAATCTTTGGTTCAGTCGAACGCTTTATTGGAATTTTAATTGAGCACTTTGCGGGTGCATTCCCACTTTGGTTGGCGCCCCTTCAAGTTCAAATTATTCCAGTCAACGCGCTTTATCATACTGAATATGCCAAAGAAGTCAAAGACCTTCTTGATAAACATGGTATTCGCAGTGAAATTGACGATCGAAATGAAAAACTGGGTTATCGTTTACGTGAAGCTCAAAAAGGAAAAATTCCACTACAATTGATCCTGGGTGATAAAGAAGTAGAAAACAAAACTGTAAACCTCAGACGTTATGGTGAACAATCACAACATATTGTATCCATGCATGCCTTTGTGGAATTGGCCTTAGATGAAATTGAAAATAAAGTCAATCGTGTTTTAGAAAAACAAGACAACTAAAAAAAGGATCTCCAAATAGTGGAGATCCTTTTTTAGTTCATCTTTAATCTAAATAAGCACGTAACATCCAAATATGTTTCTCGTAGGCTTGTTTCATTCCCACAAACATATCATTGGTCACATCATCACCTGCATCTGCAGTGATATCGAGGCCTTCTTGAAGTTTGGCAGCCATCTTTTTAAAGTCATCCATTACAGACAAGACCATATCACGGTCACTTACTTTTTGGATATAAGGGGTTTCCTTTATCCAAGCATGTTCCAAGAATTCTTGAAGTGTTGAGACTGGGTTTAAGTTTAGCGCCAACATTCTTTCTGCGACTTCATCTAGATATTCTGTGGTTTCGTCATAGTACGCTTCAAACCTTTCATGTAAGGTAAAGAATTTCTGTCCAGTGACATACCAATGATGTTGATGTAGCTTAATATAAAGTACACCCAATGAACTGGTGAGTTCATTTAAATATTTTTCAACCATTTGTCGTACCTCCTTATATTCATAGTATACCATGTGTTATGGATTGTTGAAGATGTAAATTTAATGTAAGCTACATGAAAGAAAATGATAATCGAGTGAAAATCATCTTGTAATCTCTGTCAAACTTGAGTATACTAATAAAAAGAGTTAGGAGAACGAGATATGAAAAAGTATTTGAGATTGATGGTGATGGCATTTATCACCTTGAGTTTGGTCGCTTGTGGGGGAAGCGCAAACGGGGCAGATGGCAAGTTATTATTGGGTGTAAACTTTGATCTAACCGGTCCCGGAATGCAATATGGTGTTGCGGAACTTGAAGGCGTTGAGCTTGCTGTTAAGTTGTTTAACGAAAAAGGTGGATTCAATGGCAGGGAAGTTGAAATTGTTTCTCGCGATGGTAAGTCTGATCCATCAGAATCATATTTGGTTCAAATGGCTTTGGCTGAAGAAGGGGTTTTCGCCATTATTGGTGCAACCATTTCTGGTACATCAGCTCAGGCTGTTAAGGCATCTGGAGAGGCTCAAGTGCCAACCATTTCCCCATCTGCAACAACAGACACCGTAACCAATGATGGTACTGTCGGCTATCCATTTGGATATCGCGTCTGTTATTCAGATATGTTCCAAGCAGTTACGATGGCTAATTTTACTGTAGAAACCAAGGGCTTTAAAAAAGTGGGTATTATCGCAGATAATACTTCTGAATACGCACAAGGGCTATCGAAAATATATAAAGAATATGTTGAAAAATTGGGTGGAGAAGTTATTTTTGAAGAATTCTATGCTCAAGGAGAAAGTGATTTTTCAAGCATCTTAACAAAAGTTAAAAACAACCAAGAAGTTGAAGCACTCTTTATTCCAGGATATTATTCGGAAATTGGGCCGCTTTTAAGACAAGCACATCAATTGGATGTTAACTTGCCTATCTTAGGTGTGGATGGCTATGATTCGGTTGACTTTGTTGATTTGGCGGGGGCTGAAGCTTTAAACAATGTTTTCTATTCAAACCATTATTCCAAATTAATCAATTCTGAAGAACACAGTGCATTTGTGGATGCCTTTGTAGCAGAATATGGAAAAGAACCCATTGGATTTGCGGCTTTAGCATTTGATGCTGCCAATTTGGCCTTAGATGCTTTGGTGAGAGCGGGTGAACCTGATCCGATTAAGGTGAATGACGCAATCAAAAACACAAAAGGTTTTGTGGCTGTTACAGGAACCATCTCCATCAATGATTTACACAATGCTGAAAAATCAACCTATGTTATCGAATTGAAAGACGGTGTTGAGGTTAATGCAACAATTGTCGAACCATAAAAAGTTTGGGGTGGATTTACCACCCCGTTTTTACCATTTTTAAGAAAGGAGATTTTTTATGGATCAAATTATGCAGCAGATTTTAAATGGATTAACAATTGGAAGCATCTATGCTCTTATTGCGCTGGGATACACCATGATTTATGGCATCATGAAATTGATTAATTTTGCCCATGGTGAAATCTTTATGCTGGGGGCTTATATGTCATATGTTGCCATGGCTCGTTTTAAATGGCCGTTTGTGATGGCTTTAATTTTTTCTATGGTTGTCTGTGGTTTTATCGGCTTTTTAATTGAAAAAATTGCGTACCGTCCTTTGAGAAACTCTACGCGTATTTCTGCTTTAATCACTGCAATTGGAATGTCACTATTACTACAAAACTTAGTTATGCGCTATTTTGGGGCAGATATTATTGCTTTACCTCCTGTTGAGTTGTTTCAGTCAATTAAAATTGGTAATGTTGTGATTTCTGGTAATCAGATTGTTATTTTCACAGTCACTATTATTTTGCTGATTCTATTACAATTTATTGTCTATCATACCAATTTTGGTCGCGCGATGCGTGCTGTCTCAACTGATTCTGAAGCCGCCAGTTTAATGGGGATCAATGTGAATAGAACCATTACCATCACTTTTGTTATCGGAAGTGTTTTGGCTGCTGCTGCAGGGACTTTGGTTGCAAACTACTATAATAACATCACGCCGCTGATGGGTGTTGCCAGAGGTTTAAAAGCCTTTATTGCAGCCGTATTTGGGGGTGTGGGTCTATTACATGGTGCTGTTTTTGGGGGGTTTTTTATTGGTGCACTTGAAACAGCCATCGCCATTACACCTTTCACAATGTGGCGCGACGCCGTGGTGTATTTTATTTTGATTCTCATCTTAATTATAAAACCCACCGGGTTATTTGGTAAGAAAGGGGATCAAAAGGTATGAAAAAACGATTTAATAAAGGAACCCTTGCCTGGATCTTTTTTGCACTTATCATCTTTGGGGTAGTTCGCTTGTTGATTGAAGCAGGCATCATCAAACGTTCTCAAGAGATTGCCATTATCGCTATTTTAATTAATATTATCTTAGCAGCCTCTTTAAATCTTATTTTAGGGGTTGCGGGGCAATTTTCACTGGGTCATGCTGGTTTTATGTCAATTGGAGCCTATAGTACCGCCATAGTACTTAAAACCGTACCCACTATTTGGGGTTTTGGTTTGAGTATTCTGGTTGGAATTGTTGTCACTACCGTTGTCTCACTTATTGTTGCGATTCCAACCCTACGCTTAAAAGGGGATTATCTTGCGATCGCAACCCTGGGTATATCCGAAATGATTCGTATTATTGTGGTCAATATGGGGGACTTTACGGGCGGTGCCATTGGGATTTCTAATATCCCAAGATTTCCAAACTTTACAATGATATTCATATTCACTGCCTTGACCCTCTATATCTTATCAGCGTTAAAAAACTCACGATTTGGAAGGGCTTGGCATGGCATAAAAGAAGATGAAATTGCCTCAGGAGCCATGGGAATCAATCTCACCAAAGATAAGGTTTCAGCCTTCTTGATTGGTGCCTGTTTTGCGAGTCTTGCGGGTAGCATTTATGCATCCTATTATACGATTATTATGCCAGGACTCTTTGATTTTAATAAATCAGTAGATATATTGGTTATTGCAGTTTTAGGTGGATTGGGAAGTTTTACTGGGACTGTCATCTCAGCCATTACATTGGGTGTTATTAACCTGGTATTTCAAAGGTATGCACAAGAACGTGTCATTATTTACTCAATTTTATTAATCATAATGATGATTTTCAAACCCAGTGGTTTGATGGGAAAATATGAACTTAGCTTTAAAAAATTACTGAAAAGGAGGAAAGACAATGACCCTACTTACGATTGATCATTTAACCCAACGTTTTGGGGGAATTGTCGCCATTTCAGATGTTAACTTTAAAGTTGAAAAAGGAAAAAAAATTGGCATCATTGGACCCAATGGTGCTGGAAAAACAACCCTTTTTAATTGCTTAACGGGATTTTATAGTCCAACTGAAGGCAGTGTTACCTATCACAGTGACAAGGATATTAACTTAAGTAAAAAGAAAGTACACGAAATAACCAAGTTGGGCTTTGCGCGTACTTTCCAAAATATACGTTTATTTAAGGATTTAAGTTTATTGGATAATATAAAAATTGCGATGAATGAAAGTGTTAAATACTCGAAGGCAGGCGCTGTATTTAGAAGTAGAGCCTATTACCGGGAAGAGCGCATTGTGCATGAAAAGGCCAAACAATTTCTAGACATTACGGATTTAATTGAAAAAAGGCATCAATTGGCCAGTTCGTTGTCCTATGGTGAACAACGCCGTTTGGAAATTGCCAGAGCCCTTGCAACCGGAGCGAAAACCTTATTTTTAGATGAACCGGCAGCAGGTATGAATCCACAGGAAACACAAGATTTAATCGGTTTTATCAATTTAATTCATGAAAAGTTTGATTTAACGATCGTATTAATTGAACACGATATGTCCTTGGTTATGTCGCTTTGTGATACAATTCATGTCCTAAATTATGGACAACTGATTGCCAGTGGCACACCCAGTGAAATTAAAAATAATCAATTGGTAATTGATGCCTATTTAGGAAGTGATGATTGATGTTAAAAATAAATAATCTTACCGTAAACTATGGCGAAATTAAGGCACTCAAGGATGTATCGCTATATGTTGAAAAGGGAAAAATCGTGACTTTAATTGGTGCCAACGGTGCCGGTAAATCTACACTTTTAAAAGCAATTTCAGGGTTGTTGAAACCAAAAGAAGGCGAAGTCCTATTCAACGAGGTTCCTTTAAAAAACATGCAACCACACAATATCGTTAAAAAGGGGATTGTTCATGTTCCAGAAGGCAGGCGCATTTTTTCTGGTATGAGTGTTGAAGAAAATCTATTATTGGGGGCCTATACCCGAAAAGATAAGAGCCAACTTGAAAAAGAATTGTCTTTGGTCTATGAGAAGTTTGAAATTTTAAAAGAGCGTAAAAACCAAGATGCCAATACACTTTCCGGTGGGGAACAACAAATGCTAGCCATCTCTAGAGCCTTACTCTCCAAACCTGATTTACTCTTGTTGGATGAGCCCAGTATGGGACTTGCACCTTTGATTGTTAAGCAAATTTTTGAAATCATTCGAGAAATAAATAATGACGGCATGACCATTCTTTTAATTGAACAAAATGCACATAAAGCTTTGGAGATTGCTGATTATGCTTATATTATTGAAGGGGGTTCTATTAAATTTGAGGGGCCTTCAAATGAAGTAAGAAACTCTGATAAAGTTAAAGAATTGTACCTTGGAGGTGCTTAAGAAAAAACTGCCTGAAACTTATAAGTTTCAGACAGTTTTTATTTATGTTATTCAGATCTTAATGCAATTACAGGATCTTGTTTGGCTGCTTTAGAAGCGGGCAAGAGTCCAGCAATAACAGTTAGGACGAGACTTAATAATATCAATACCAAAGCATAGGGTATTGGTAAGGAAGCACTCACATCAGTGGTCCCTGCGATTTTATGAATCAGAGCATTAATGGGGATGAGTGAGATCAAAGTAATACCGATCCCAATGATGCCACTGAGTAATCCAACAATAAAGGTTTCAGCGTTGAAGACATTGGAGATATTTCTTTTTGAAGCACCAATGGCGCGCAAGATTCCAATTTCCTTGGTTCTTTCAAGCACTGAAATATAGGTAATAATACCAATCATGATTGAAGATACAACTAAGGATACCGCAACAAATGCAATGAGTACATAAGAGATTACATTAATAATTGTGGTAATAGAAGACATCAACAAGCCAACATAATCAGTGTATGTGATGTAATTTTCGTCAGCGGCTGTTTCATTATAGTTTGCGATACTATTGGTGATGCCGTCTTTGGCTTCAAAACTGTCTGTGTAGATAGAGATGCTGCTTGGGGCATCGAGTGAAATCCATCCAAACGAAGCCATATTATCATCATAACTACCTGAAGATATATAGTTATCATAGATTGATAAAATTACATCGTCTTCAGGATCCATTAGATATTGATCCAAAACGGTAGCTTGTTGAATTTCACTCATTGCCATCATTTGGTCAAGCATTTCAGGATCATTGCCATAAATCGAACGCATCATACTTTTTAAGAGTGTTGCTTTATCGGAGACACCCATTGATGCCAAGTAATTTTTAGTATCTTCAATGATTGTAGCATCATCCTTTGGATCAAAGGTCAGACCATTTAAAACATTGGTATCGGGATTGTCAATTTGAGATAAAACCACCTCGGAATTATTGGTAATATCAATAATATGATTACTCAATAAACGGGTATAACCAATTGTGCCACTCATTAGTTGTGAGGCATCTGAATCTATGGGTTTGATGATGGCCGAAATTTTTAGCGTCATACTCTCATCAAGTAGGTTATTAAAGGCTTCTTCACCTTCTATGATTTCAGTAAAATAACCTTCATCATTTTTTATATAAAAGGCTGCATCCGGAATCATTTGGAAGGTATGATTTAGGAGTGTTTCATAATCCAAGGTTATCTCATCAAAAGTTATGGTTTCACCTTTATCGATTTTCTCTAAGATTTCATCATAATCTTCTTTTGGTAATACACCCAATTCATAAAGTGTTGCCAACGATATTTCTTGGTTTTGGTCTAAAATTAAGACGACTTCATCCATTTTTGTTGGCCAAGCGCCTTCTACGACTTCATAATTATCCAAGAGAACATTAGAAATAAGGTCATCGCTTTGTCCGTGCAAGAGTTCAGTAAAAGTAGAGGTTGTGGAAATGAGTGAGGTAATTGGGCTACCACCACCCATTCCCATGAATGAACTGTCTTCTTCAAAGGTAGAACCATCTGTATTGATCAATTCACCATTTGGATCTGTTGCATAGGCTTTAAAAGCGACATCATAGCTATAGATTATCCCATTTGAGCCCACATATTGGTGAATTTCAGAATCCTCATTATCTAAGTAATGTTTGAATTCGCTTAAGTTATTTTCTTTGATACTTTGGGTTGTTTGAGAAACGCGTTCTAGCATAGTTGTATTCGCATAAACAGCGGTTCTATCTTCACCTACATCTGAACTGTTGGGTGCACCCATATCAATGATGGATGAAAGATCCAAGGATTGTGATTGAAGCACAATTGGATAGGAAGCCATGGTATCTCTTTGGATGTCTTCTATATATTGATTCACACCTGTTGAAAGGGCCAAAATTAAAGCAATTCCAATAATTCCAATCGATCCAGCAAAAGAAGTTAAAAAGGTACGTGCTTTCTTTGTTTTTAGATTGTTAAAACTGAGTGTTAACGCCGTTAAAAATGACATGGATGTTTTCCCCAAGTTTTTATGTTGGGCATTTTCTCCGTGTTTTTCATCTAGATCATAGGGATCTGTATCGGAAATAATTTCTCCATCATGTAACCGAATAATACGGGTTGCATAGGATTCAGCCAATTCCTCGTTATGGGTTACCAAGACTACCAATCGATCCTTGGCAATTTCTTTTAAAAGCTCCATGACCACTAAGCTGGTTTCACTGTCAAGGGCTCCTGTGGGTTCATCAGCCAATAAGATATCTGGATCATTCACAAGCGCTCTTGCGATCGCAACACGTTGCATTTGTCCACCAGACATTTGATTTGGTTTTTTATGAATGTGATCTGCCAAGCCCACATCTTCTAACGCTTTAATGGCACGGCTTTTTCTTTCTGAAGAAGAGATACCAGAGATTGTTAAAGCCAGTTCAACATTTGACAAGATAGATTGGTGTGGAATTAAGTTGTAACTTTGAAACACAAATCCAATCGTGTGGTTACGATAGGAGTCCCAATCTCTGTCAGAGTAATTTTTGGTTGAAACATCATTGATAATGATATCGCCACTATCATAACGATCCAAGCCACCAATAATATTTAATGTGGTTGTTTTTCCAGAACCAGATTGACCTAAAATGGCGACCAGTTCACTATCTCTTAAATTGAAACTGATTCCATTTAATGCAACTTGCTTATATTCGCCCGTTACATAGGTTTTGGTTATATTTTTGATTTGTAACATTTTGTCCTCCTTTTTGACATTTACAGTATAAACCAAATTTATTAACTCATTGTTAAGTGATGCTTCGTTAATCTTTAGTTATTGTTTCGTGATATACTAGGACTGAATTAAAAAGGGGTGTTCCTATGTTTAAAATCATGGTGGTTGAAGATGATAATAATATGTCTAAATTAATTCAGACAATTTTAAAGAATCACAATTTCGATGTATATGTTGCGTATGATGGTCTTGAGGCCATGGATGTTTTGGATGAAAGTCATATTGACCTCATTGTTTTGGACGTGATGATGCCCAATATGGATGGCTATGAATTTACCCAAAACCTGAGAGAAGCGGAGTTTGAAATCCCAATCTTAATGCTTTCCGCAAAACAATTACCTGAAGATAGAAACAAGGGTTTTCGATTGGGCATTGATGATTATATGGTAAAACCCTTTAATGAAGAGGAATTATTACTGCGCATTAAAGCACTTTTAAGACGGGCTCAAATTGTGAGTGAACACCAACTCACAGTTGGTGATATTATCTTGAATTATGATACGTTGACGGTTGAAATGGATGGAAAAATTGAAACACTTCCTCAAAAAGAATTCTATTTACTCTATAAACTTTTGTCCAACCCCAATAAAATATTTACGCGCTTAAACCTCATGGATGAAATATGGGGAATGGGTTCAAATTCATTAGATACAACGGTCAATGTTCACATTACACGCTTAAGAAAACGATTTGAAAAGGTGGATGATTTTAGTATTGAAACGATTCGTGGCTTGGGGTATAAGGCGGTGATTCATAAATGAAACTTTGGAAAAAAGTATCCTTAAGGTTGTTCTTTGGAATCAGTTACTTTATTTTTATGTCGTTAACGATGATGATGGTTTTTGCGCTTTCAAATCTTTTTGCTGATTTTGTAGGCGTTACAAAAGAAGGCCAACACTTACCGCTTGCTTGGTTTATGCTTATGAGTTTGGTTATTGGCTCTGTGATTTCTTTTATCTTTGGTAAAGTTCCGATAAAACCGTTTCAAATATTGATCAATGGGATTGACCAATTGGCCAACGGTGAGTTTAATGCTCGTATTTATTTAAGTGGACCTGATATTTTTAAGAAACTATCCAAAAGTTTTAATCGTATGGCCAGTGAACTTGAGAGCACAGAAATTTTAAGAAGGGATTTTGTTAATAATTATTCACACGAATTTAAAACACCCATTGCTTCTATTGCTGGATTTGCCAAGTTATTAAAAGATGATCAGATATCTGATACAGAAAAACATGAATATTTGGATATTATTATCAGTGAAACTGAACGCTTGAGTGATCTATCTACCAATGTATTAAATCTTTCCAAGGTTGAAAGACAGCGCTATGTGAGTGATAAAACGGTTTTCAATGTGACTGAACAACTCAGACAAGTGGTTGTTTTATTGGAAGGCAATTGGCTCCATAAAAATTTGTCCTTAAATTTTGAGGGAGCGGATTATGATTATTTAGCCAATGAAGAAATGATGTACCAGGTTTGGGTGAATCTTATCTCAAATGCCATTAAGTTTTCATATGATCATAAAGAATTGGGTATTAAAATCATCGATGAGTATGATAATTTACGCGTTTTGATTTCCAATCAAGGTGATGTGATTCCCGTACACAAAAGACAGAAAATATTTGAAGAATTTTATCAAATTGACGATTCACGAAAGACAGAAGGGAATGGTTTGGGTTTACCGCTTGTTAGACGTATACTGGATTTACATCAAAGCACTGTGATGGTGAAACAATCTGATGAAAAAGCGACCGTATTTGAAGTGATACTAAAAAAGAATCCCGAGTGAGATTCTTTTTTACTTTATTCAGCATGTTCATGTAAAAGCTCTAATTTGAGATCATAGAGTTCTTGCGAGAGGTCCACATAATAATTGTGTGGGTAATGAAGCCTTTTAACTTCTTCCCAGAATGACTCTCGTTCTTTTTGTGCATAAACTGAGATGTCATAAAGTGAGAATGATTCATAAACACAATCACCATTTTTAAAGATTGGAACTTGTAATTCACGAATGTCATAATTGGTAATGGTTTGTTTTTTCCAAGGGGCTTGGGGGTCGAAAATTGTGAGATTATCCTTAGGTATTTCTTCGTCATGAAGTGCAATATAATCAGCAATTGCTTTATTGGTTGTGCGATCGTAGAAACGATAAAGTCGTTTATATCCGGGATTGGTTATTTTCTCAATGTTATCACTGACTTTAATTTTTGGAATAATTTTACCGTCTTTTTCCTGTGCAACTAATTTATAAACACCACCTAACACAGGTTCAGACTTAGAGGTAATCAATTTCTCGCCTACACCAAATTGGTCGATGCGTGCACCTTGGTAAATAAGGTCATCGATGATGTACTCATCCAATGAATTCGATGCCATAATTTTACAGTCTTGCAAACCTGCTTCATCTAGCATGATACGGGCTTCTTTAGATAGATAGGATAAGTCTCCTGAATCAAGTCTGATGGACTTTAGACGATATCCGTTGGGGATAAGGTATTCTTTAGCAACCCGAATCGCATTTGGAACGCCTGATTCTAAAGTATCATAAGTGTCGACTAAGAAAATCGCATTATCTGGATTGATTTTAGCAAAATTTAGAAAAGCTTCATATTCAGTATCATACATTTGGATATAGGAGTGGGCCATGGTTCCTGAGACATAGGCACCATATTTTGCGCCAGCCAGGGTATGGGAAGTACCAATGCATCCTGCAATGATGGCAGAACGTGCGCCTTCTAATGAAGCGTCATAACCATGGGCTCTACGAGCGCCAAATTCCAAAACGGCGCGACCTCTGGCAGCTGTCACAATGCGACTGGCTTTTGTGGCAATGAGAGTGGGGTAATTGATGGATAAAAGCAACATGGTTTCAATTAATTGTGCTTGGATGATGGGACCACGTACCGTTACGAGGGGTTCGTTTCCAAAAACAACAGTACCATCTTCAACAGCCCAAATATCGAGCGTAATTTTCATGTTCTTTAAATAATTTAAAAAGTCTTCATCTTTAAATCCACATTCTCTGAGATAGTCAATATGTTTGTTTTCAAATTTAAAGTTTTGTATGCCTTCAATCAGGCGATACAAACCATTGAAAATCATATAACCCCCTGAATCTGGTACTTTTCTAGCAAACATATCAAAATAAACAATTTCTTCATGTTTCTGTTCTTTAAAGAAAGTATATGCCATTGTAAATTCATATAAATCTGTTAAAAAAACTACATCATCTTTAAGAATCATAAAAATCTCTCCTTGATTTAATTTACATTTAGATTAATATATATTATAGCATACCGGAGGTATTAATTTATGGATAAAGTAGGAATCTACCAAATCAATGATACTAAATTTAATGAAGTACGCATGTCTTTACGTGTTATTTTAGACTTAAAGAAAGAAAGCGTAACCAAAGCAAACGTGTTATCGCAACTTTTCAGTGATCGACTGCAGAAATATCCAACTAAAAAATTAATTACAGAAGCACAAGATCTTGCGTATGGTATGAAATATAGTACGCGTACCTATGGTGTTGGTAAATATTTGATTATTGAATTATCTTTAAGAGGTATCAATGAAAGATTTGTGGAAGAAAAACTACATGAAATCTATGTTGATTTCATTTTAGAGACCTTTAAACGTCCATTAATCAATGAAGAAACATTTGCTGAAGCGAAAAAGAATGTTAACCAAGATATCAAGAGTGCAACAGAAACGCCGAACTATTATGCGATTACCAAAGCCTTTGAGTTGTCGGGTGGGGATCAAACTTTTGGTATTTCCTTGTCAGGATATGCCGACGATTTAGAAACAATGACTTTAAACGATATGTTGAATTTTCATGAAAAAGTGGTAAATGAGTCGTTTACCGAATGGTACATGATGGGGGACTTGGGGGATGTGTACGTTGAATCCATGAAGCCGCTTCATATTCCAGCACCAGTGCAGACGAATATTGAAGCGGATTTTGTATTTGAAACACATGATTTGAGTCAAAGTGAATTGGTTCAGGTTTATCAAATAAACATCAAACCTGGAGATCGGCTTTATTATCCGTATTTATTATTTTTAGGAATTTTAGGACAAAGCCCCTCATCGTACTTATTTAAGAATATACGCGAAAAAGAGAGTTTGTGTTATAGCATCTACGCATCACAACTCATCTATGATGGTTTGTTTTATATTTCGACCAGTTTTGATTCGAATAACGAAGCGGTTGTCTTGAGTAAGATTTCAGAACAATTTGAGCTTATGAAGCGAGATGATTTGGATCTTTACAGCGCAAAACAATACCAGATTAACAAATTAAGTGGCATTGCTGAGAGTACACGTAAATCAATTGATTTTGTTTTTAGAAACAATCGATTGGGTATGGATGATACGCCTGCAGATTTAATGGCTGCTTTTGAGAAAGTTACAGAGGCGGAAGTAAAAGAAGTTTTATCTTTAATTGAAAAACCTTTTATCTTTGTCTATAGAGGAGTACAAGATGCGTAAAATAGAAAATATATTTCATGAAAATGCTTATCATGGTATCACGAGTTCTGGGCTCAAGGTTTTTATAATTGAGAAAAAAGGATTTAAAAAGACGGTTGCTGCGTATGGAACGTCTTTTGGAGCTTTGAACTTAACCCAACGCGTATTGGATGAAACCGTGACTCATAAGATGGGATTGGCCCATTTTTTAGAGCATAAACTCTTTGAAGATGAGGAGGGTGATATTTTATCACAGTTTACTGAGCTTGGAGCCAGTGCCAATGCTTTTACTTCGTATGATAAAACGGTTTATTACTTCAGTACCTATAAAGATATTGAAGCCCCTTTGGCACTTTTAATGAAACTCATCAACCGTATTTATGTAGATGAGGCCAGTATCGAGAAAGAAAAGGGAATTATCATAGAGGAATTGAAAATGTATGCCAACAATCCCAATATGTTTTTGTTGATGCAAACTTATGAGAATGTTTTCCAAAAATTCCCTATGAAGTATGACATTGGTGGTACAGAAGCCTCTGTAAGTGATACAAATTTAGAGGATGTTTTACGTGCCTATGATATGAACTATCGACCAGAACGCATGGCTGTGGTGGTAGTCAGTGGTGAAGAACCATCAAAAATCTTTGAAATGATTGAAAGATTTCCTTTACGTCAAACTGAACCCATGGTGATTGAAGATGTTTTTGAGCCGGAACCTTTATCGGTAGCACTTGAAAATGAAGTCATCCCTTTTATGGTTAAAACACCCAAGGCCAGTTTGAGTTTTAAATTTAAGTATGAGGGAACCCATATCTTAAAAGATGAGTTTTTGATTCGAACTTTATTGAATATTAATTTTTCTCAACTTAATGATGACTTTCAAAGCTGGATTGACCTTGAAATTATTAATAATTATTTCTCCTTTGA
This sequence comes from uncultured Erysipelothrix sp., assembly GCA_947631935.1. GTDB lineage: Bacteria > Bacillota_I > Bacilli_A > Erysipelotrichales > Erysipelotrichaceae > Erysipelothrix. The sequence goes on along the minus strand of CANRNG010000001.1, from coordinate 2,742 downwards.
TGTTGATCTTCAGGATGGGTTTGGGGTAATTTATTTCTTTAATGAAGGAGAAAAGAACGATCAATTTAAGTCCTTGGTTACCTCCAAAATGGAAAATCTGGAATTGGATGTGAAGGTCTTTGATCAAATTACGAAACGATCATGGGGAGAATCAATTCTCACCTTAGATAATTATGATCGTTACGCTATCAATGTAATGACTGCTTATTTTAAAAAGATACCTTTCTACGAGTATCTAGAGTCCATTCGTAGTGTAAAACCTAAGGATGTTGAAGCTATAATGGCGTATTTGAGAGATTTTTCAGTTGCGTATTTAGAATTAATACCCAAAGTAAAATAAATAGGAAGGGGGGAAATGAGATGAATTATGTTCAAGTTGTTGGACGCTATGATTCAAAACCGGTCGTGATTGAAGGGGCTACTGCAAAGGAGTATGCATCAATTGGCGTGAAAGTTAAGTCAAATTTTCGTGAAGCTGATGGCTATTTTAGATATGATACATTCAATGTAGTACTTTGGAAAGGCTTTAATCGTGAGATTATAGAACGGGCAAAATTGAATTGCTTGTTGGGAATTAAAGGCCGTTTAGAAATTAAAAATAATGAATTGACCATTATTGCCGAACATGTTGAATTTTTAGAAAGCTATTAACATTTTAAATATCGCAAGTTATCGTGTATAATAAGTACTAGGTGATAGTATGCGAAATTATTTAGATTTATGTCGTCATGTCCTTGAACATGGCGAAGATAGAAGTGATAGAACGGGAACCGGAACGCGAAGTGTATTTGGATATCAAATGCGATTTGATTTGTCTGAGGGGTTCCCGCTTTTAACCACAAAGAGGGTCCATTTCCCGTCTTTAGCAAAAGAACTGATTTGGTTTGTTTCTGGAGATACCAACATCAAATGGTTGGTTGAAAATAAAGTTAGAATTTGGAATGAATGGCCTTATGCTAAGTTCCAAAAATCTGATGATTTTAAGGGAGAAACCATGAAGGAATTCGTCGAAAAAGTAATTGAAGACGATGATTTTGCGCAGAAGTACGGGGATTTGGGCCCTGTTTACGGTAAACAGTGGCGAAATTTCAATGGCGTTGATCAACTTCAAACCGTCATTGATACCATTCGTCACAATCCCAGCTCAAGAAGAATTATTTTGAGCGCTTGGAATCCTGCGGAACTAGAAGACATGGCTTTACCGCCTTGTCATGCTTTTCTTCAATTTTATGTGAGTGCGTCAGGTAAGCTTTCACTCCAACTTTATCAACGATCTGCAGATATCTTTTTAGGCGTTCCTTTTAATATTGCTTCATATGCGTTGTTACTTCATATGGTAGCGAAAATAACAAATCTTGAAGTAGGAGAATTTGTTCATACCTTAGGTGATGCACATATTTATAATGATCATTTTGAAGTGGTCGCACTCCAACTCCAAAGAGAGCCCAAACCGTTACCCAAATTAATCATTCATGGCAATCAAAAAGAAATTGATGATTTTAAGTTTGAAGACTTTGAAATTGTAGACTATGATCATCATCCGGCTATTAAAGCCAAGGTATCTGTCTAATGATTACTTTGATTGCTGCTATGAATAAGCATCGTACAATTGGACTTATGGGTGTGATGCCATGGCATAATAAAGAAGATTTAAACCATTTTAAAAATTACACAATGCATAAAACATTGATCATGGGACGAAAAACATATGAAGGATTGCCTAAAGTCCTTCAAGGTCGAAATATCTTGGTGGTTTCCAAAGATGAATCTTATGATATAAAAGATTTGCCGGCTTTTTTGTCTCAGTCTTTTGATGAAGAGATTATTGTTGCAGGCGGCGGTGAAATATACAAATTGGCCATGCCTTTTGCTGATAAATTGGTTTTATCACTGATCCATGATAATGACGTGATTGGCGATACTTTTTTCCCAGAAGTTGATATGGATCAATTTGAATTGACGTCTAAAACAGAATTTAATACATTTACATGTTTTGTATATAGAAGGAAGGATGTATAAAATGAGAATAGTAGAAATTATAGAGAAGAAACGTGACGGACATACGTTAACTCAAGCAGAGATTAATTTTTGGATTGAGGGTGTTAAAAACAAGATCATCCCTGATTACCAAACAACGGCACTTTTGATGGCCATTACCTTAAAAGGAATGAACATGGATGAAACTTCGTATTTAACTGAAGCCATGGTAAAATCAGGTGATGTCATTGATTTATCCAGTATTCAGGGTAAAAAGGTTGATAAACACTCTACCGGTGGTGTGGGTGATAAAACATCGATGGTCATTTCACCCATTGTCGCAAGTTGTGGTGGCAAAGTCGCTAAAATGAGTGGCCGTGGTTTGGGTCATACTGGGGGTACTTTAGATAAACTTGAGAGTATTGATGGTTATCAAGTCGCCATTTCAAATGATCAATTTATGAAACAAGTTAACGATATCAATATTGCGGTGGTTGGACAAACAGGAAATCTTGTTTATGCCGACAAGGTTTTATATGCTTTACGTGATGTCACTGGAACTGTGGAGTCATTACCTTTAATTGCAGCATCTGTCATGTCTAAGAAAATTGCCGGCGGTGCCGATGCGATTGTTTTGGATGTTAAATATGGTGAAGGTGCTTTTATGAAAGACGTAGAAAGTGCCAGTGAATTGGCCGAGGCGATGATCTCAATTGGAGAAAAATTAAACCGTGATGTTACTGCTTTGTTGACCAATATGAATCA